>NZ_JBFUCB010000017.1:0-25769 GCF_056405435.1 Rhizobacter sp. P1_G5
GGGCCTGCGGCTCGCGGCCGGCGACGAGCGCGGCGCGTGGCGCGCTCGCGCGCACCTGGCCGACCTGGCGCTGGCGATGGGCGAGGTCGACGAGGCGGTGTATCTCGGCCACCAGCTGGTCGATTCGCTGCGCAGCAAGCGCGCCCCGGCCACGCTGTGCACCGCGCTGCTGAACCTGATGCATGCGCTGCTGGAGCACGGGTCGGTGGACGAGGCGTTCGCGCTGTCGCACGACGCGCTGCGGCTGGCCGCCGATTGCGGCCTGCTGTGGCAGGCGGCCGACACGCTGGCCTGGCTCGCCGCCTGCCGGGGCGACCTGGACACGGCCGCCGAACTCGCGGGATGGTCGGACGCGGCCTGCCGGCGCCGCGATGAGCCGCGTGCGGCATTGCATGCGCTGCGGCGCGAGAAGGCGCAGCGGCTGATCGGCGCGCTGCCCGCCGCCGCGCTCGAGCGCGCGATGAGCGCGGGCGCCCGGCTCGGCGAGGCCGACATCGTGGCGTTGTGGGACGCGGCAAGGAGCGGCTGAGGCCGCGCAGCCTCAGTGAAAGTCGTCCTCTCGCTGGTGGCGGACGGCCGCGACCACAACGGTTTCTTCATCGATGATCTCGAACAACGCGACGCAGCCGGTGCGGCCGCACGCGATCACGAGTTCGCGCAGGAACGGGCTGGAGGCCGCCTTTCGGCAGGTGAACGGAAACTTCTCCAGTGTCCGCAATCCCCCGGCGATCGCACCGAGGGCTTCTTCTGCCAGGGCCAGGTCGCCATCCTCGCGCGCGAACTCGCGTTCGATGAGGAAATCGCAGAGCCGGTCGAGGTCCTGCTGCGCCTCGCGCGTCAGCAGAACGCGAAAGCTCATCGCTTCGAACGACCCAGGGCCGTCCGGCGGGCCTGCGCACCGGCGAGCTTCTTCTCGAGCCCGCCGATGACCTCGTCCGCACTCACGAACCGGCCGTCGCGCTTCGCGGACTCGAGGGAGGCCAGCCCGCGTGCGATGAACTCCGCTTGCGCGAGGCGGCGGTTGACGCCTTCACGCACGGAAGCCTCGACGAACTGGGACAGGCTTTCTCCGCTCTGCAGCACGCGCTCCAGTTGCTCACGCAACTCGGGTTCGACACGGACGGCAGGAATGGTGGAGGACTTCATGGCCGCCAATGTAATTCATTTGCGACACATCGAGATCCTCTTCGGCACGCCAGCCCGGCGGGCGGCACCGGCGACGGGTCAGCGGGTGTCGTTCTGCACGACCGGGTCGACCGACGCCATGAGCTGGCCGGCGTCGTCGGTCACGTAGACCCGATACGCAAAGGCTCGCCCATCGGAGTTCCTGTTTTCCACGGTCGCAGACCTGCGGTCGGGCACCGAGTATTGCACCGCACCGAACTGATGATCGAGGTCTGGCGACTGCCACTCGATGCCGGTCGGGGACTGGAACTTGTAGCCTGACGACTCAATCTGGAAATTGATCGTCACGATTCCGTTGGCGACGGTCTGCGGGAGGTTCAAGACCTCCGGGCTGACGGTGGTCTTCAGCACGTCCTGATTGTTTTCGTCCTTGACCACATAGGCGAAGACGTGAACTGTGATGGGAAGGCCCATGATGCATAGCTCCTTTGGCGCCGTCGCCGCCGTGCGCGGCGTCCAGCTGGTTGACGAGGTCGAGGTGTGCGGGCTCGCGGCAGCGCCCGATCAGCGGGTGTCGTTCTGCACCACCGGATCGACCGAGCCTCTCCGCTCCTCTTTGCTCGACTTCACGTTGACCGTATAGGGGTACGCCCTGCCGCTGTAGTTCTGGTTCTCGACCATGGCCTGCCTGCGGTCTGAGCTGTACCACGGTTGCCCGAACTGGTTGTCGGTGTCGCCGGTGAACACAATGCCGTTGTCATCGAAGATGACATCCACCGATTCGATCCTGAAGGTGATGGTGGTAGCCCCATCGAAAGGGAGCGCCGGCAGGTTCAGGACTTCGGGCGTTACGTGCGCATCCAGCTCACCGTTTTTGGTCGACGGGCCCACGTAGGCGACGATGCTGACTGTGATGGGAATGCTCATGATGTTTTCTTTCCTTTGGCGCTATTGCCGCCCCGCGCGGCGTCCAGCTGGTTGACGAGATCGAGATAAGCGGGGTGTCGGTACGAGGTGTGCTGGATGCGGTCGACCACCTGCCGGGCCGCCTCGCGATCGCCGAGGCGAAGGCGCACGCGCGCCAGCGTGGTCAGCACCGAGCCGTCGTCCAGTGCGGCGAAGGGTTGCAGCAACTCGGCCGCGCGGGCCCAGGCCGCCCGGGCCGCGGCAGGGTCGCCGTCGGCCTGCAGGTTGCCCAGTGTCTCGGCGGCGGTCGCCATCACCACGGTGAGGTTCACGCGGCCCAGCGTGCCCTTCGCCACCACCGACGACGACATGGACAGGTAGGCAGCGAGCTGCGACACCAGCGCCGCACGGTCCGCCGGCGCCAGCAGCGCCGAGTACGCGAGCGCACGCCCCTTCAGGTCGACCGAGTAGCGTGGCGAGGCGGGGCTGACGCCGTCCAGCCCCTTGGCGCAATCGACCGTGGCCGCGAGGCCGGCCGCGGCTTCGGCGGCGCGCGCCATCGCCAGGTCGACCTCCACCATGCGCAGCCGCGCGAAGCAGGCGTCGCCGCGCCAGAACAGGTTGGCCGGGTCTTCCTCGGCCAGCCGCTCGGCGATCGCGAGGCTCTCGCGTCCGCTCGCCTGCGCGTCGGCGAGATGGCCCATGTCGAGCTGGTGGCGGCTGATCGTGTTCAGCGCGCTGACGATGCCGCGCTGCGCCGTCTTGTTCTTGCCCCCGCCCGGCATCGCGCGGAACAGCGCGAGCTGCTGCTGCGTGTCCTTCAGCGCCGCCTCGTACTGGCCGAGTTGCTCGTGCGCGCTCGACAGGAAGCCATGGTTCTGCGCCAGCTCGAAGCCCAGCTCGGCGCGCTGCGGCAACAGCCGCTTCAGCACCGTGCCCGCGGCCTCCAGCGACACGATGGCCTCGGCCGGCCGCTCGGTGCCCAGCTGCACCGCGCCGAGGTTGACGTACGCGAAGGCCTCTTCGGCCTGCCAGTCGATGTTCGACGGGTCCAGCTTCGTCAGGCGCTCGCTCAGTTCGAGGTAGCTGCGGAAGTTCGCCTCGGCCGTCCTGCCGTCAGCCCGCTTCCACGCCGCATAGCCGACCCAGAACATGCTCTGCGCATGGTCGAAGATGCGCTGCCCGTCGTTCGGGAACTGCGCGGCGAGGCGCTGCGTCGTCGCGGCCGCCTGCTCGAACGCGGCCTGCGCCTCGGCCGGGTTGCCGCGCAGGTCGCGGATCTCGCCGATCAGGTGCATCGCGCGCGAGCGGTGGCCGAGCGCCGTCGCGTCCAGCCGGTCGGCTTCCTGCGAGCCGTAGTACGCGAGGGCCTTCTCGCCCACCGAATCCAGCACCTCCAGCCGGCCCACCGGCTCGAGCTTCTTGCGCAGGTCACCGAGCATGAACTCGATCAAGCCCTCGGCCTGCGCCCGCTGGTGCTGCGCCTCGTTGCGCGCGCGCACCGCCAGCACGGCCAGCAGCGCGAACACGACGACGCCGACCGCCGAGGCCGAAGCGATCCCCGCCAGCCAGCGCAGCCGGCGCTGCGTGTCGCGCTGCACCAGGTCGTCGAAGCCGACGCCGACCATGCCGGCCAGCAGCTTCAGCGCGGCGCGGCGCGGGCCGTCGCCCTCGGCGCGCTGGTCGGCGGCGATCGGCTCCAGCGGTTCGCCCGCGGCCTGCCCGTCGGCGGTCAGCGCAAAACGCAGCGCGGGCGGGAAACACTCGCTCGCCTCGCGGCCCGGCGTGTTGCTCGCGAACGGTTCGCCCGATGCGATCAGCGCCAGCACGCGGCCCTCGCCGTGCAGCCGCTTGAATTCGATGATCTCGCGGTTGACCCACGGCGAACGCGCCGCGTCCGGAGAGCAGACGACGATCAGCCAGCGGCTGGCCGCGAGCGCCTCCTGCACGCTCGCCTTCAGGTCGGCACCGGCGTTCAGCTCGTCGCGGTCGCGGAACAGCGGCAACAGGCGCGCCGGCACCGGCCCGTGCGGCGTCGCGCGCCCGACCAGCCGGCGCGGTACGCGGTAGGTCTCCAGCTGCCGCTGCAGCCGGCGCGCCACGGCCTTGTCGTGGTGGCTGTAGCTGATGAACGCCCCGTAGCGGGGCGAAGGATCGGTCGTCGAGAGGGCCGGCGTGTCCACGGCGCTCATCGCCGCGTATCCCTCAGGTGCGCCAGCATCGCATCGAGCCCGCGCCGGTCGCAGCGCTGCTCCACCGGGCCACCGGCGCGCGACCACAGCAGCCGCGGGCGCTGGCGCGGCCGGGTCGACAGGTGCAGCACCGGGATGCGGCGGCGGAAGGCTTCGTCGACCACGTCGGCCGTGCCGCCGGTGCCGCGCGACGGCGCGCCGTCCCACAGCGCGAGCAGCAGGTCGGCCTGGTCCAGCAGCGCATGGCCGGCGCGCAGGTAGCTGCGCCCGGCGACACCCAGCGGCCCGCGCAGCTCGGTGATGCGCGCCGCATCGCCCAGCAGCGCACGGTACTCGCGGCGCGATGCGCTGTTGCGGAAGCCGCGCGCGTACTCGTCGCGCGGGCGCGGCAGCACCGCATGCAGCGTGTAGCCCACCCGCAGGCCGAGCCGTGCGAGGTGGCGGTCGCTGCCCTCGGCCAGGTTGGACAGCAGCACCGGCTCGATGCAGCGCGACGCGCTCGCCAGGTGGGCAAGCAGCGGCTCGATCTGCGGCGTGATCAGGTCCAGCTGATGTTGTGAAATGCGATTCAATCGATGCCCCGTGACACCGACGTGCAGGCCCCTCGCCGGCAGCCGCGGGTGGCACGGCGCCGGCATCACGACTCCCTCGGGCTCCCTCACGTCGCTACTGCAGAACAGCACAGGTCAGTCCAGTTTTTCCTTCACGGCGGACATGGCCTCGCCCCCGAGCATAGGGCGCGATGACCCCGTGCCGGATGACTGCACGGTGCGCGCCATGCCGGCAGCGGTCGGAAGTGCGCAGGAAATCACGAGTGGCGCCGGCGTGGCGAGTGCATGAAAGCCCGCGAACAGCGCCGCAACCCCGAGAACGGCTGCAGCGAAGCGCAGCTGGGGCGTGTGCAGGAAGGAGGTCGGGCGCGTCGTTTTCATGGTCCGCATGGTCGGCGGCGCAGTGGCTCGCCGTCCTGAAGCGCGGCTGAATTMTCCTGAAGGTGCTGTCCCTGGCCGGACAGCCGGCGCGCCCGCGAACTCCTAACATCGGACGCCATGTCGTCCGCACCCTACCTCCCGCAGCGCCCCGGCCGCAGCCGTTTCGTCGACCTGCGCGGCCTGCGCTGCCACCTGCACGAATGGGGCGATGCGGCCCAGGCCACCGCCGAGCGGCCGACGCTCGTGATGCTGCACGGCTGGATGGACGTCGGTGCGTCGTTCCAGTTCGCCGTCGATGCGCTGGCGGCGATCGAGGGCGACGGGCGCCACGTGGTGGCACCGGACTGGCGCGGCTTCGGCCTGAGCGACCCGGGCGGCACCGACTGCTACTGGTTCCCCGACTACCTGGGCGACCTCGATGCGCTGCTCGACGGGCTGGCCGGCCCCGGCGAGCCGGTCGACCTGCTCGGCCACAGCATGGGCGGCAACGTCGCGATGGTGTATGCCGGCGTGCGGCCCGAGCGCATCCGCCGGCTCGTCAACCTGGAAGGCTTCGGCCTGCCGGCCACGCGACCGGCCCAGGCGCCCAAGCGCTACCTGCAGTGGCTGGACGAGCTGAAGCAGCCGGTGGAACTGCGCCCGTACGACAGCCTGGCCGCGGTCGCCGAGCGGCTGCGCAAGACCAACCCGCTGCTGCGCGAGGACCGCGCGGCCTGGCTGGCCGGCCACTGGTCGCGCCAGGCCGAGGACGGACGCTGGCACATCCTCGGCGACCCGGCCCACAAGCGCGCCAACCCGGTGCTGTACCAGAAGGACGAGGTGCTGGCCTGCTGGCAGCGCATCGCCGCGCCGCTGCTGTGGGTCGAGGGCGACCGCACCGACGTCTCGAAGTGGTGGGGCGACCGCTACCCGCGCAGCGACTTCGACGCCCGCCTGGCGCTGGTGCCGCAGGCCGAGCGCCAGGTGCTGTCGCCGGCCGGGCACATGCTGCACCATGACCAGCCCGAAGCGCTCGCCGCCCATCTGGCACGCTTCCTCGGCGCCTGACCGGCCGCCCTGCCCGTGCGGGCATGCCGTGCGTGCGAAAATCCCGCGATTCACAAAACACACACGGGAACTGCACCATGGACGTCGAACACATCAATGCCATCGGCAACACCCTGGCCGACCTGACCGAGCGCACGGTCGGCCTCCGGGGGTATCTTTGACTACGATCGCAAAGCACTGCGACTGAACGAGGTCAACGCCGCGCTCGAGAATCCCAAGGTCTGGGACGAACCGAAGCGCGCGCAGGAGCTGGGGCGCGAGAAGCGCACGCTCGAGCAGGTCGTCGAGACCATCGACCACCTGACCGGCAACCTGGCCGACAACTCCGAGCTGTACGAGATGTCGAAGGCCGAGGGCGACACCGACGGCCTGCAGGCCATCGAGGCCGAGACCGCCAAGCTGGCGGAGATCGTCGACGGGCTCGAGTTCCGCCGCATGTTCAACAACCCGGCCGACCCGCTCAACTGCTTCCTCGACATCCAGGCCGGCGCCGGCGGCACCGAGGCCTGCGACTGGGCCGGCATGCTGCTGCGCCAGTACCTGAAGTACGCCGAGCGCAAGGACTTCAAGGCGACGGTCGAGGACCAGTCCGACGGTGAAATCGCCGGCATCAAGAGCGCCACCATCAAGGTCGAGGGCGAGTACGCGTTCGGCCTGCTGCGCACCGAGACCGGCGTGCACCGCCTGGTGCGCAAGAGCCCGTTCGATTCCGCCGGGGGCCGCCACACCAGCTTCGCCAGCGTGTTCGTCTACCCCGAGGTCGACGACACGATCGAGATCGASATCAACCCGTCGGACGTGCGCACCGACACCTTCCGCGCCAGCGGYGCCGGCGGCCAGCACATCAACAAGACCGACTCGGCGGTGCGCCTCACGCACATCCCGACCGGCATCGTCGTGCAGTGCCAGGACGGCCGCAGCCAGCACAGCAACCGCGACGTGGCCTGGAAGCGGCTGCGCTCGCGCCTGTACGACCATGAGATGCGCAAGCGCATGGAAGAGCAGCAGAAGCTGGAAGACACCAAGACCGACGTCGGCTGGGGCCACCAGATCCGCAGCTACGTGCTCGACCAGAGCCGCATCAAGGACCTGCGCACCAACGTGGAGATCTCCAACACCCAGAAGGTGCTGGACGGCGACCTCGACCAGTTCATCACCGCCAGCCTGAAGCAGGGCATCTGATGACGCAGCTGAAGGCCCTGCTCTTCGACCTGGACGGCACGCTGATCGACAGCATGCCGCACCACCACGACGCCTGGGTCGAGTGGCACCGCCGGCGCGAGCTGACCATCGACGCCGAGCGCTTCTTCCTGGAGACGGCCGGGCGCAGCAACGTCGAGATCTTCACCGACATGCTGCCCGGCCGCAGCACCGATGACTACGCCGCACTCGCCGCCGAGAAGGAGGCGATCTACCGCGACATCGCCGCCACGCGGCTCGGGTTGATCGCCGGCACGCACGAGCTGCTCGACCGCGCCGCCGGCCTCGGCTTGAAGCTCGCGGTGTGCACTGCGTCGACGCCGCAGAACATCGCGCTCGCCTACGAACGCTTCGGCATCGGCGACAAGGTGCAGACCACCGTCAGCCCGGCCGACGGCCTGCGCGGCAAGCCGCACCCGGACATCTTCCTCGAGGCCGCGAAGCGCCTCGGCGTGGACCCGGCCGAGTGCCTGGTCTTCGAGGATGCGCCGCTCGGCGTCGAGGCCGCGCGCCGCGCCGGCATGAAGGCCGTCGCGCTGACCACGACGATGGCCGCCGCCGCCTTCGCCGGGTTCGACAACGTCGTCGCCGTCGTGCCCGACCTGCTCGACATCCGGCTCACCCTTCCGATCCATCAGCCCTGACGAAAGAAGAACACCATGCGTGAAGGCACTGCCCCGCTGATCCGCCGCGAGGACTACACCGCCCCGGCGTTCTGGATCCGCACCGTCGACCTGACGTTCGACCTCGACCCGGCGAAGACGCTGGTCATCAACCGCATGACGATGGAGCGCAACACCGCGCTGCCGCCGCAGCCGCTGCGCCTGCACGGCGAAGACCTGACGCTGACGCGCGTGCTGGTCAACGGCGAATCGGTGTCGTTCCGCCATGAAGACGGCATGCTCGTGATCGACAGCCTGTCGGACGTGCCGGCCGGCGAGTTCACGCTCGAGATCCGCAACACCTGCGCGCCCGAGAAGAACACGCAGCTGTCGGGGCTGTACACCTCGGGCGGCGGCTTCTTCACGCAGTGCGAGGCCGAGGGCTTCCGCCGCATCGCCTATTTCCTCGACCGCCCGGACGTGATGGCGGTCTACACCGTGACGCTGAAGGCCAGCAAGAAGGCCTACCCGGTGCTGCTGTCGAACGGCAACCTGGTGCAGCAGGGCGAGCTCGACAACGGCCGCCACTTCGCGAAATGGCACGACCCGTTCCCGAAGCCGAGCTACCTGTTCGCGCTGGTCGCGGCCGACCTGGTGGCGCGCGAGCAGCACGTGCGCACCCGCTCGGGCAAGGACCACCTGCTGCAGGTGTACGTGCGCCGCGGCGACCTCGAGAAGACCGAGCACGCGATGAACTCGCTGATCGCGAGCGTGGTGTGGGACGAGGCCCGCTTCAAGCTGCCGCTCGACCTCGAGCGCTTCATGATCGTCGCGGTCGGCGA
This sequence comes from Rhizobacter sp. P1_G5, assembly GCF_056405435.1. Taxonomy (NCBI): domain Bacteria; kingdom Pseudomonadati; phylum Pseudomonadota; class Betaproteobacteria; order Burkholderiales; family Sphaerotilaceae; genus Rhizobacter; species Rhizobacter sp. P1_G5. The sequence goes on from NZ_JBFUCB010000017.1 coordinate 8,847, forward strand.
CTTCAACATGGGCGCGATGGAGAACAAGGGCCTGAACATCTTCAACACGAAGTTCGTTCTCGCCAACCCGGCGACCGCCACCGATGTCGACTACGCCGGCATCGAGAGCGTGGTCGGCCACGAGTACTTCCACAACTGGACCGGCAACCGCATCACCTGCCGCGACTGGTTCCAGCTGAGCCTGAAGGAAGGCCTGACGGTCTTCCGCGACCAGGAATTCAGCATGGACATGGCCGGCAGCCCGACGGCCCGCGCCGTCAAGCGCATCGAGGACGTGCGCCAGCTGCGCCAGATGCAGTTCCCCGAGGACGCCGGCTCGATGGCCCACCCGGTGCGCCCGGACAGCTACGTCGAGATCAACAACTTCTACACCGCCACCATCTACGAGAAGGGTTCGGAAGTGGTGCGGATGATGCAGACGCTGGTCGGCCGCGAAGGCTTCGCGCGCGGCATCACGCTGTACTTCGCGCGCCACGACGGCCAGGCCGTGACCTGCGACGACTTCGCGCAGGCCATCGCCGACGCCAACCCCGACAGCGAACTCGCGAAGCACCTGCCGCAGTTCAAGCGCTGGTACAGCCAGGCCGGCACGCCGCGCGTCAACGCACGCGGCCGCTACGACGCGCCGAGCCGCACCTACACGCTGGGCATCGAGCAGAGCTGCCCGGCGTCGCCAGGGCAGGCGGTGAAGGAGTCGTACGTGATCCCGGTCGCGATGGGGCTGCTCGGCCGCGACGGCCAGCCGCTCGCGCTGCAGCTCGAGGACGAGCCGGCCGCCGGCGGCACCGAGCGCGTGCTGGTGCTGCATGAATCGCGCAGCTTCTTCACCTTCGTCAACGTCGACGTCGAGCCGGTGCCGTCGTTGCTGCGCGGCTTCTCGGCGCCGGTGGTGCTGATCGACCACCTGTCCGACGAAGACCTGCTGGTGCTGCTGAAGCACGACAGCGACCCGTTCAACCGCTGGGAAGCCGGCCAGCGCCTGGCGCTGAACCGCCTGCTGGCGGCGGTGGCGAGCGAGCAGCCGCAGCAGCCGCTGGACGCCGCCTTCATCGAGGCGATGCGCGCGGTGCTGCGCCACCCGGCGCTCGATGCCGCCTTCAAGGAACTCGCGCTGACGCTGCCGAGCGAGACCTACGTCGCCGAGCAGCTGAACGTGGTCGATCCGCAACGCATCCATGCGGCGCGCGAATCGATGAAACTGCAGCTCGCGCAGGCCTTGCGCGACGACTGGCAGTGGGCGTTCGAGGCCCACCAGGTGCGCGGCGGCTACTCGCCCGACCCGGTGTCGGCCGGCAAGCGCGCGCTGGCCAACCTGGCGCTGGCCATGCTGTGCCTGGACGCGACCCGCCACGGCGACGCCGTGTGGCCGGGCCGCGCCTACCAGCGCTTCAAGGACGCCGGCAACATGACCGACCGGCTGGGCGCGCTGGCGGCGCTGGTGCATGCGCATGCCGAGCTGGCCGAGCCGGCGCTGCAGCGCTTCCACGAGATCTTCAAGGGCGAGCCGCTGGTCATCGACAAGTGGTTCGCGCTGCAGGCCGGTGCCCCCGAGAAGGACGGCCGCGTGTTCACCCGCGCGAAGCAGCTGCTGCAGCACCCGGACTTCTCGCTGAAGAACCCGAACCGCGCGCGCAGCCTGATCTCGGCGCTGTGCATGCTGAACCCGGCCGCCTTCCACCGCAGCGATGCGGCCGGCTACGTGTTCTGGGCCGACCGGATGATCGAGCTCGACAGCCTGAACCCGCAGCTCGCCGCGCGCGTCGCCCGCGTGATGGACCGCTGGAGCAACCTGGCCGAGCCATACCGCACCGCGGCAGGCGAGGCGCTGAAGCGCGTCGCGGCGAAGGCCGACCTGTCGAACGACGTGCGCGAGATCGTCGGCCGGGCGCTGCAATCCGGCGAGGGCGCAGCATGACGCAGCGCCTGACCCCGAAGCGCATCAGCCTGACGCAGTACCTGATCGAGCAGCAGCGCAGCCACGGCAACATCCCGGCCCAGCTGCGCCTGCTGATCGAGGTGGTGGCGCGCGCCTGCAAGCGCATCAGCATCAGCGTCAACAAGGGCGCGCTCGGCGGCGTGCTCGGCAGCGCCGAGACCGAGAACGTGCAGGGCGAGATGCAGAAGAAGCTCGACATCATCGCCAACGAGGTGCTGATCGAGGCCAACGAATGGGGCGGCCACCTCGCGGCGATGGCCAGCGAGGAGATGGAGGGCATCTACGTGGTGCCCAACCGCTTCCCGCAGGGCGAGTACCTGCTGCTGTTCGACCCGCTCGACGGCTCGAGCAACATCGACGTGAACGTCAGCATCGGCACGATCTTCTCGGTGCTGAAGAAGCCGGAGAGCAGCGTGGGCACCGGCGTAGGCGTCAGCGAAGCCGACTTCCTGCAGCCCGGCTCGCAGCAGGCGGCCGCCGGCTACTGCGTGTACGGCCCGCAGACGATGCTGGTGCTGACGGTGGGCGACGGCGTCGCGATCTTCACGCTCGACCGCGAGGAAGGCGCCTGGCTGCTGACGCAGGACGGCGCGAAGATCCCGGAAGACACGAAGGAATTCGCGATCAACATGAGCAACCTGCGGCACTGGGCGCCGCCGATGCAGCGCTATGTGGAGGAATGCCTGGCCGGCAGCACCGGCCCGCGCGGCAAGGACTTCAACATGCGCTGGATCGCCAGCATGGTGGCCGACGTGCACCGCATCCTGACGCGCGGCGGCGTGTTCATGTACCCGTGGGACCGCCGCGAGCCGAAGAAGGCCGGCAAGCTGCGGCTGATGTACGAGGCCAACCCGATGGCCTTCATCGTCGAGCAGGCCGGCGGCGCGGCGACCAACGCGGGCCAGCGCATCCTCGACCTGCAGCCGACCGCGTTGCACGAACGCGTCAGCGTGATCCTGGGTTCGAAGAACGAAGTTGAGCGCGTCACGGCCTATCATTGCGAACCTGACCGCGAAAACGGCTGAAACCCGAGCTATACTCGCTGGCTTCACGCCGGTGTAGCTCAGTTGGTAGAGCAGCGCATTCGTAATGCGAAGGTCGGGAGTTCGACTCTTCTCACCGGCACCAACATCGCTGGTCCCTCCGGGGGCCGGATCAAGAAAAGCCGCTTCACAGCGGCTTTTTTTGTGCCCGTTTGATTCCGGTTCAGGCCGGCATCGCCGCTGGCCCGCCGCTCAGCTTGAACACCGCGACCGCGTCCACCAGCATCCGCGCCTGCTGCTTCAGGCTCTCGGCCGCCGCCGCGCCCTCTTCGACCAGCGCCGCGTTCTGCTGCGTCGCCTGGTCCATCTGCGAGACCGCCTCACCGACCTGCGACACGCCCGAGCTCTGCTCGACCGCCGCCTCGCTGATCTCGGCCACGATGTCGCTGACGCGCTGGATCGCGGTGACGATCTGCTGCATCGACTGCCCGGCGTGATCGACCAGCGTCGTGCCCTGCTCGACCTGCGCGACGCTGTGGCCGATCAGCGCCTTGATCTCCTTGGCCGCCGCTGCACTGCGCTGCGCCAGCGTGCGCACCTCGGCGGCCACCACCGCGAAGCCGCGGCCCTGTTCGCCGGCCCGAGCTGCTTCCACCGCGGCATTCAGCGCCAGGATGTTGGTCTGGAATGCGATGCCGTCGATCACGCCGATGATGTCGACGATCTTCTTCGACGACGCCTGGATGCCGCGCATCGTGTCGACCACCCGGCCCACGGCCGTGCCGCCGTCGGTTGCCGCGCCGGACGCAACCAGCGCCAGCTGGTTGGCTTGGCGCGCGTTGTCGGCATTGCTGCGCACTGTCGCGTTCAGCTCTTCCATCGTCGCGGCGGTCTGCTGCAGCGCACTCGCCTGCTCCTCGGTGCGCTGGCTCAGGTCGAGGTTGCCCTGCGCGATCTGCGAGCTGGCGGTGGCGACGCTCTCGGCATTGCCGCGCACGCTGCCGACGATCTGCACCAGGCTGTCGCGCATGCGCTGCAGCGCCCGCAGCAGGTGGCCGGTTTCATCGTGGGAGTCGATCTTCAGCGTCGTGCTGAGGTCGCCCTCGCTGACCTGGTCGGCGAGCACCGCGGCCTGCTTCAGCGGGCGCACGATCGAACGCGTGACGGCCCAGGCGATCAGCGCACCGAACGCCGCGGCCAGGCCGGCCAGCCCGAGCATCAGCAGGCTGTCGGCGCGGGCCGCCGCCTGGATGTCGCTCGCCACCTGGCGCATCTCCTGCTGCTGCGCCTCGACCAGCGCATCCACGGCCTTGAAGTAGGCGTTCTGCATCGGCCGCACGTCGGCCAGCAGGAATTTGGTCGCCGCGGCATCGTCGTCGGCGAAGCCGAGCGCGATCGCCTTGTCGACCGCCTGCTCGTACGGCGGCAGGGTCTGCGACACCGTCTTCAGCAGCTCGCGCGTCGAGGCGCTGTGCACCGTGGCTTCGAGCCCGGCGACGATCTCGGCATTCTTCGCGCGCATCTCCTCGATGCGCTTCCGCTCGGCCTGCATGACCGCCTTGTCCGACAACAGCACGATGTTGCGCACGCCGCGCGCGATCACGTTCTGGTTGTCCTTCATGTGCGACAGCTGGACGACCTTGTCCATCTCGTCGCGTGTCAGGTCGCCGACCTGCTGGCTGATCGTCGCCATCTGCTGCCGGGCCGCCAGCGCCATCGCGACCGCCACCATGATCGTGATCAGGAAGCCGGCGCCGAGCCGTTTGCCGATCGTGAAGTTGCCGAGGAAGTTCATCGTGGTCATCCTGAGGACGCTGCGGCGGGAGGCCACTACCAGCGTACTGAAGGCGATATCGACGACGGATAGACCGGCTTGAAGCAGACAAACGTCCCGTATTGCGCAGGCTTGCACACCCGGTCCGCCCATGCGAAACGCCCCGCGCGGCATTCACCGACACGGGGCGTAGGGCGTTTCCCTTCCGGCAGCGGCCTCCAGGCCGCCGCGCTCACTGGGCCGAACGCGAGGCGGCGCGCTGGGCGCTCAGGTGGTTGGTCGCCTCGACGTTGTAGCCAGCCAGTTCGCCCTGGCTCACCGAGCGGCCGATCAGCTTCATGCGCTGTTCGAACTGCTGCTGCGCGCTGCCGGCGAAGGTGTCGCCGGCGACGGCCGGCGCCGAGGTTTCGCCGAAGGCCGGCGTGCGGCCGATCAGGCTCATGCGGGCGGCGTGGGCAGCGCGCTGTTCGGCAGCGGTCTGCAGCTTGCCGGTGTTGCTGTCGACGAATTGCGCCGGGGCTTGTTCGCCGGCCTGCGGCGTGCGGCCGATCAGGCGCATTCTTTCGGCATACGACGAGGTCTCGGCCAGCGCTGCGCCGTGGGCGGCGGCAAGGGCGAGGGAGGCGGCGATGAGAAGCTTGCTGTTCATGATGAGTTCCTTGAGCTTGAAGGTGGCAATGAAAGGTTGGATGGAGCTTGTTTCTTGCGGGTCGCCACGCCTTCATCGCGTGTCCGGCTCGTTCGAACTCGACGGGTCGTCTGGTAGGAGACAAAGCATCGATGGGATGAACTCTAGTGGTTAACCCTGAATTCATCGACGGGCGTTTGGTGAATTGATCATTGCCTCGATCGCAACAATGAGCGCGATCCACAGACTTGAAATCCGGAAGTGCCTCCAAGGGGAGGTGCCGCGCCGCACGGCGCGGAGTAGCCTGCGGGCTCGCATCCCGCTCACTTCAAGGAGAACACCGCATGGCCAGCACCTCCCCGCTCGACGTCGTCGCGATCGTCGGCAGCCTGCGGCGCGCGTCATTCACGCGCGCGCTGGTGAACGCATTCACGCCGATCGCGCCGCCCGCGCTGAAGATCGAGATCGTCGGCATCGGCGAGCTGCCGCTCTACAACGAGGATGCCGAGGCCGATCCGCCCGCCGCCTGGAAGGCCTTTCGCGAGCGCGTCTCGCGCGCCGACGCGGTGCTGTTCGCGACACCCGAGTACAACCGCTCGATGCCCGGTGGGCTGAAGAACGCGATCGACGTCGGCTCGCGCCCCTATGGCAAGAGCGTCTGGTCGGGCAAGCCTGCTGCCGTGGTGAGCTGCTCGCCCGGCGCGATCGGCGGCTTCGGCAGCAACCACCACCTGCGGCAGTGCCTGGTGTTCCTCGACATGCCGGTGCTGCAGCAGCCCGAGGCCTACATCGGCAACGTCGCGAAGCTGCTCGGGCCGAACGGCGAGATCAGCGACGAGAAATCACGCGAGTTCTGCACCCAGCTGCTGCAGAAGTTCGAGGCCTGGATCCAGCGCCAGCGGCGCTGACCGGCCCGGCGGGCCTCAGTGCCCGCCGCGCACCGGGAGGGCGGCGCCGTGGATGGCGCGCGCCTCGTCGCTGCACAGAAATGCGATGACGCGCGCAATGTCCTGCGGCGCGGTCCAGGTGCTGAAGTCGGCCTGCGGCATCGCGCTGCGGTTGGCCGGCGTGTCGATGGTGCCGGGCAGCACCGAGTTGGCGCGTACGCCGCTGCCGCGCAGCTCGTCGGCCAGCGTGGCCATCAGCGAGAGCACCGCGGCCTTCGACGCCGCATAGAGCCCCGAGCCCGCTGCCGGGCCCAGCCCCGACATCGCGGCCACGTTGACGATGGCCCCGGCGCCTTGCGTGCGCATCGCCGGCACCACGGCGCGCAGCAGCGCATGCATGGCCCGCAGGTTCATGCCGATCATCTGCTCGAGGACCGCGCCGTCCTGCTCCCACAGCGGCGCACCGCCGGCATAGCCGCCGATCGCGTTGACCAGCGCATCGATGCGCCCGTGGCGTTGCAGGCACGCGTCGACCGCCTGCCGCACCGCGGCCTCGTCGCCGGCATCCAGCTCGATCCCCTGCACCGCCACCGCGCCGGGCCGCAATTGCTTCAGCAGCTCGTCGAACGAGCGGCGCTGGCGGTAGCTGACGATCACGCCCGCGCCCGCATCGACGAAGGCTTGCGTGACGGCGCTGCCGAGCGCGCCGGTGCCACCGGCTACGAGGACGATCGCGGGACGGTTCATCGTGGGCTCCTTGAAAAGAGAGCKGATTCTCGCCGCAACCCAGGGCAGTTGCGGCTCGACAGCCGTGCCCGGAAGTCTTAGGCTGCAGCGATGGGAGTCAAGATCGCCGCCGCCAGCGCGGCCCTGTGCTTTGCGGCGTCGGCGGTCCAGGCGGCGGATCCGGGCTTGACCGATCTCTCGATCGAAGAGCTCGCCAACCTGCAGATCACCTCGGTGTCGCGCCGTGCCGAGCGGCTGAGCGATGCCGCCGCCGCGGTCTACGTCATCACCCCCGAGGCGATCCGGCGCTCCGGGGCCACCTCGCTGCCGCAGGCGCTGCGGCTGGCGCCCAACCTGCAGGTGGCGCAGGTCAACGCCAACCAGTACGCGATCAGCGCGCGCGGCTTCAACAACGCCATCGGCAACAAGCTGCTGGTGCTGATCGACGGGCGCACCGTCTACACGCCCTTCTTCTCCGGCGTGTTCTGGGACCAGCAGGACCTGCTGCTGGAAGACGTGGAGCGCATCGAGGTGATCAGCGGCCCGGGCGCGACGCTGTGGGGCTCGAACGCGGTGAACGGCGTGATCAACGTCATCACGCGCGCCGCCTCCGGGACACAGGGCGTGCTGGCCGTGGCCGACGCCGGCACCGACGAGGGCCGGCTGGCCGCCCGCTACGGCGGCACGCTGGGCGAGCTCGGGCACTTCCGCCTGTATGGCAAGCGCTCGCACCTGAGCCCCACCCGGACCGCGGCCGGCACCGAAGCGACCGACCGCTGGGACATGCAGCAGGCCGGGTTCCGCGCCGACGGGTCGGCCGGCAGCGACGACTGGACGCTGCAGGGCGACATCTACCGCGGCATCTCCGATGCGCAGTTCTTCGTCGGGCTGATCAACGCGGGCCGGCTCGAAGCCGCCGGCGCCAACCTGCTGGGCCGCTGGACGCACCGCTTCGACGGCGACTCGAGCCTGCGGCTGCAGGCCTACTACGACCGCAGCAAACGCGACGACCCGGTGTCGTACCGGCCGCAGGAGCGCATTGCCGACATCGAGGCCCAGCATGCGCTGCGCCTGGGCGCGCACCAGCTCGTGTGGGGCGGCGGCTACCGGCGCGCCAGCGACGACGTGCAGCCCGGCGTCGTCTTCGGCTTCGTGCCGGCGAGCCGCACGCTCCACTGGACCAACCTGTTCCTGCAGGACGGCATCCGCATGGGCGACACCGTCGACCTGACGCTCGGCGCCAAGCTGGAGCACAACGACTACACCGGCACCGAAAAGCTGCCCAGCGCACGCCTGGCCTGGAAGCCGGCGCCGCAACAGCTGCTGTGGGGCGCCGTCTCGCGTGCGGTGCGTGCACCGGCCCGCCTCGATCACGACCTCCGGGTGCCACCGCCGCCGCGGCCGGTCTACATCATCGGCGACGGCTCGAGCTTCATCTCCGAGGTGGCCACCGTCTTCGAACTCGGCTGGCGCGAGCAGCTGGGCGCGCAGCTCAGCTGGTCGGTCGCCGCCTTCCACACCCGCTGGAGCCGCCTGCGCAGCGGCCAGCCGCCGCCGAACGCGCAGGTGCAGAACATGATCGACGGCAGCACCCGGGGCATCGAAGCCTGGGCCGACTGGCGACCGGTGCCGCGCTGGCGGCTGAGCGCCGGTTTCACGCTGCTGCTCGAGGACCTGCAGGTGATGCCGGGCAGCACCGACCCGGTCGGCCCGCGTGTGCTCGGCAACGATCCGCACCACCAGTGGTCGCTGCGCAACAGCATCGACCTGACGCCGACGCAGGAACTCGACATCGACGTGCGCCGCGTCGCCGCGCTGCCCGCCCCGCAGGTGCCGGCCTACACCGCCTGGGATGTGCGCTACGGCTGGCGGCCGCGCGCCGACCTGCTGCTGGCGCTGGTCGGCCGCAACCTGTTCCAGCCCTCGCATGCGGAGTTCGGCGACCCGGGTCCCCGCAGCGAGATCGCGCGCAGCGCGCTGCTGCAGGTGACCTGGACGTATTGACGTGGGCGCGGTGGTGGCAGCCGACCCGCCGCGCCGCCTCGGGCGCCGGCGCGTGCTCGGCCTCCCGTTGCTGTTTGCCCCGTGGTTGGCCGTGCCCTGCGCCGCCCAGTCGCCGGGCAGTGCCGCCGAGTACCAGATCAAGGCCGCCTACCTCTACAAGTTCCTCGCGTACATCGAGTGGCCGCCGCAGGCCTTCGAGCGCGAGCACGCGCCGATCACGATCGGCGTGCTCGGCTCGGAGCTGCTGGCCGGCGAGCTCGCGCAGGCCGTCTCCGGGCGCGAGGTCAACGGCCACGACATCGTGGTGCGCCGGCTGCGCGCCGGCGACACGGCGAGCGGCCTGCACGTGCTGTTCATCGGCCGCAGCGACAGCGCGCGGGTCGCGCAGATCACCGCGGCCGTCAAGGGCCAGCCGCTGCTGATCGTCAGCGAGTCCGACGACGCCTTCGCGCTCGGCAGCGCGATCAACTTCCTGGTCGTCGACGACAAGGTGCGCTTCGACGTGGCGCTGCGCCCTGTCGAGCAGGCCGGCCTGAAGGTCAGCTCGCGCCTGCTGGCGGTGGCCCGCAAGGTGAACACGCCATGACGATGCGCGGCACCCGCTCGCTGCGCGCCAAGCTGATCGGCATCGTGCTGCTGACGACGCTGCCGGCGGTCGCGGTCGCACTCGCCGCGCTGGTCGCCTACGACCTGCGGGCCTACCACCAGGCCTGGATCAGCGACATCGGCACGCAGGCCGAGCTGATGGGCCGCACCACCGCGCCGGCACTCGCCTTCGACGATGCCAAGGCGGCGGGCGAGAACCTCGGGCTGCTGCGCTTCCGGCCGCAGGTGCATGCGGCGGCTCTGTACAACGCGCGCGGCAAGCTGTTCGCGTCGTATGCGGCGACGCCGCAGCAGTCGCGCTTTCCGCCGCATCCCGAAGCCGACGTGGAGCGCGTCGACGGGCGCGACCTGGTCATCTTCCGCCGCGTCGTCAGCGGCGGCGAGTTCCTGGGCACCGTCTACCTGCGTGCCGACTACGAGCTGTACGACCGCTTCCGCGATTACGCCGGCATCGCCGCCGCCGTGGCGGTGCTGGCCATGCTGCTGGCCTGGCTGATCTCGCGCTGGCTGCAGTCCATCGTCACGCGCCCGATCCTCGCCATCGGCCAGGTGGCGCGCGAGGTGGTCGACCAGCGCGACTACTCGCGGCGTGCCGAACGCATCAGCGACGACGAGGTCGGCGTGCTGGTCGATTCGTTCAACCGCATGATGGCCGAGGTGGAGCGGCATGCGCTCGACAACCAGCAGGCGCTGCTGAAGATCGAGCAGGAGATCGCCGACCGGCGCCAGGCGCAGCAGGAGGTGATGCGCTTCAACGAGCAGCTGGAGAGCCGGGTCGGCGAACGCACCGCACAGCTCGAGGCGTCGAACCGCGAGCTGGCGCTCGCAACCGAGGCGGCGGAGAAGGCCAACCGCGCGAAGTCGGAGTTCCTCTCCAGCATGAGCCACGAGTTGCGCACGCCGCTCAACGCGATCCTGGGCTTCGGCCAGCTGCTGGAATCCAACGCCCATGCGCTGCCCGACACCAAGCGCGTCGAGTTCACGCAGCAGATCCTGAAGGCCGGGCGGCACCTGCTGAACCTGATCAACGAGATCCTCGACCTGGCGCGCATCGAATCGGCCAACCTGATGCTGTCGCTGGAGCCGGTGGGCCTGGCCGACATGCTGCGCGAATGCGAGACCATGATCAGCCCGGCGGCCGACCAGCGCGGCATCCGGCTGTTCTTCCCCGACGACAGCGGCCTGAGCGTGATCGCCGACCGCACGCGGCTCAAGCAGGTGCTGCTCAACCTGCTGTCGAACGCCGTCAAGTACAACCGCGAGCGCGGCACGGTGGTCGTGGAATGCACGGCGCTGGCCGACGAGCGGGTGCGCATCTCGGTGCAGGACACCGGCAGCGGCCTGCGGCCGGAGCAGCTCGCGCTGCTGTTCCAGCCCTTCAACCGCCTGGGCCAGGAAGCTGGCAACGTCGAGGGCACCGGCATCGGCCTGGTGGTGACGAAGCGGCTCGTCGAGCTGATGGGCGGACGCATCGAGGCGAGCAGCACCGCCGGCATCGGCAGCGTGTTCGCGATCGAGCTGCGCGCGGCGCACGAGATGCCGCCCAGCGCACCGTCCACCGGCCACGGCGAGCTGCGCAGCGGCCTCGCGCCCGACGACCAGGACGACACGCCGCTGCTGCTGTACGTGGAGGACAACCCGGCCAACCTGCAGCTCGTCAGCGAGATCGTCGCGCTGCGCGGCGACATCCGGCAGATGTCGGCACCGGATGCGCAGCTCGGCATCGAGCTGGCCCGCGCGCACCGGCCGCAGATCATCCTGATGGACATCAACCTGCCGGGCCTGAACGGCAAGGATGCGCTGGGCGTGCTGCTGGCCGACCCGGCCACCGCCCACATCCCGGTGATCGCGCTGACCGCCAACGCGATGGCCGGCGACGTGGCGCGCGGCCTCGCGGCCGGCTTCTTCCGCTACGTGACCAAGCCGATCGCGATCGACAAGCTGAACAAGGCGATCGACGACGCGCTCGCGCGGGTCGCCGACGACCGCTGACCCCACCGCGCACTTGCAACCGATTGTTCGACGCAATGAATGCCCATCGCCCGGGCATTCATGAAAGCGCTTTCTCATCTTGTTGCAAAGCGCCGCCCCGCCGCAGCCCGCCCGCTTCGAGAATGCCCGGGCACTGCCGGCGCGGCCGGTGGAAAGACACCTTCGAGGGAGTGAGCATGTCGGGCACAAGAAGAGGATTCATGGGATGGCTGGTGGCGGCGTTCGCCGCGCTGGCCTGCTTCGCGGCACCGGCCGGCGCGGCCGACTTCACGCAGGGCGTGACCAGTTCGGGCAGCACCGCGACGATCTGGTTCAAGTCGAGCGTCGCGACCACCTGGGTCGACGTCCACTACCAGGTCAACGGCGGCGCGCAGCAGAACCTGCGCATGGGCTACAACAGCGCGGCCGCGCGCTACGAGCAGGTCGTGACCGGCGTCGCGTCGGGCAACACGCTGGGCTATTTCTTCACCTACAACAACGGCGCGCCGGCCTATGACTCGGCACGCTTCACCGCCACGGTGGGGGGCGGCACGACGACGCCGCCGCCCGCGGCCAGCGGCGCGATCTGCTTCTACGAGCATGTCGACTACCAGGGCGCCTCGTTCTGCGCCGATGCCGACAGCAGCTGGATCGGCAGCACCTGGAATGACCGCGCCTCGTCGGTCAAGGTCAGGAGCGGCTACCAGGTCGACCTGTTCGACGACATCAACTACGGCGGCCGCAAGCTCACGCTGAGCGCCGACACGCCCAACCTCGTGAACGTGAACTTCAACGACATCGTGTCGTCGTTCCGCGTGCGCCAGGGCAACGGCGGCGTCGACCTGCCGGTGGGCAACGGCGTGATGACGATCAAGCTGGTGAACGGCACCAACGGCGCGTTCGCCGACAACCAGGTCTACTGGTCGATCATCGGCTACAACCCGGACACCAAGGTGCTGTCGCACGTCGATGCGAGCGGCCGCCTGATCCCGGCCGCGGTCGCCGACAACGACGCCGCCAACCGCGTCGCGAAGAACGGCCAGAACTATGCGAACTACTTCAACAAGCTGAGCGACGCCGGCTGGGTCTCGATCCCGAAGATCGATTCGGGCCGCATGTTCATCAGCCTCGGTTCGCCGATGTTCATCAAGATCAACGTCGCCGGCGACGGCCGCCTGGGCTTCGCCGGGCCCGACCTCGGCAACCCGGGTGACCCGAACCAGGACGTGAACTTCGAGTGGATCGAGTTCACCGTCGACAACAGCGGCTACCACGGCAACACGACGCGCGTGGACCAGTTCGGCTTCCCGATCAAGACGCGCCTGCTCGGCAAGGACGGCTACGACCGCACGCTGGGCGACAACGCGTCGCGGGCGCAGATCTTCGCCGACTTCGAGGCGCTGCCGCAGGCCGAATTCCGCGCGCTGGTGCAGCGGCCCTACCGCATCATCGCGCCGGCCAAGTCGGTGTTCGGCGCCGGTCGCGCGCAGGGCAACTACTTCGCGTCCTACGTCGACCAGGTGTGGAGCCGCTACGCCGGCACCGACCTGGTGTTCAGCGCCGAGGCCGGCACCTTCCGCGGCCGCGTGATCGGCAACGACTTCGTGTTCTCGAAGGACGGCGGCCCGCAGAACCTGTACATCCGCGGCAAGCCGACGACGCAGGGCATCCTCGAGGCGTCCGGCAACCTGGCGAGCGGCAATTCGCAGGAACTGGTGGTGCAGGCGCAGATCGCCGCCGCGTTCAACCGCCACCTGCTGATCAGCGTCGACCCGTCGCAGTGGAGCAATTCGTCGGCGTACTACCCGGCCGGCCCTGCCAACTACTACGCGAAGTTCTGGCATGACCACAGCATCGACGGGCTGGCGTACGGCTTCGCCTACGACGACGTGCGCAGCAAGAGCACGCTGCTGGAGCACCCGACGCCGCGCGGCATGATCGTCACGGTGGGCTGGTAAGCCCGCAGGCCCATCCGCAGGCTTGTGCCGGTACGCGTGTCCCGCGGCCGGCGCTCAAGCAGGCCCGGGCCGGGCCGATAAGAAAAGGCGCCGTCCGCATGTCGCGGGCGGCGCCTTTTTCGTTCTGCCCGCGCCGTGAATCGCCTTCCCTTCCCGGTCCTCCGGTTGCCGCCCCGCCTGCTGGCCGCGCTCGCCGGCGCAGCGCTGTGGTGCGCCGGCATGCCGGCCACGGCACAGGGCGACGAGGCCGAGCAGAAGGCGACCCTGGTCTTCAACCTGCTGCTGTTCGTCGACTGGCCGGTCGACGTGCTGCCGCCCCAGGCGCCGGCGCTCGCGCTGTGCATCGACGGCGCGAGCCCGCTGCAGCCGRYGGTGAAGGCGCTGGAGGGCCGCATCGTGCGCCACTGGCGCCTCGACGTGCGCGAGCTCTCGTCCGCCGGCAGCTGGTCGGCCTGCCATGCCGCGCTGCTGGACAGCCCGTCGAACGCGCCGGTGCGTCCGCCGGTCGGCACCTTGCTGATCTCGGATGGCGACGCCGCGCCATCGGTGCGTGCCGCGGTGGCGCTGCACCGTTCCGGCAGCCGTGTCGTGTTCGACATCGACCTCGCGACCGTCCGCGAGTCGCGCCTGCAGGTCAGCTCGAAGCTGCTGCGCGTCGCCCGGCGGGTGACCGAATGACAGGCGGGCGAATGATGAGCCTCATCGAGCGCCGCCGCGATCCGTTCCGCGTGCAGCCGGGGCCGCAGCTCGGGCGCCGGCTGATGCGCGCGGTGGCGCTCAGCGTCAGCACCGCGCTGCTGGTGGCCGGGCTCAGCTTCGACGCCTACGTGTACTTCTCGCTGCGCAGCGCGATGGCCGACGACCTGACCGCGCAGGCGCACATCGTCGCCGACAACAGCTCGGCGGCGGTGCTGTTCGGCGACAGCGGCGGCGCCGCGCAGACGCTCTCCGGCCTGCAATCGTCCGAGGCCATCGAAAGCGCCTCGCTGCACGACCTGCAGGACCGCATGGTCGCCGCCTACGGCGCACCCGGCCTGCGCACGCAGCGCGTCGACCCCGCGCCGCTGCCGCCTTCGCTCGCGAGCGAAGGCCACCGGTTCGCGCAGAACCGCCTGCAGGTGCGCGTGCCGGTGCGCGAGGGCGACCGCGTGGTCGGCCACGTGCTGCTGAGCGCGAGCCTGCGCCCGCTGTACGAGCGCGTCGCCGCCTTCGTCGCGATCACGCTGGTGGTGAGCCTGGTGTCGTTCGCGCTGGCGTATGCGCTCGCGATCGGCATCCGCCGGCAGATCGAGGGCACCGAGAAACGCCTGGACTACCTCGCCCACTACGACCCGGTCACCGGGCTGCCGAACCGGCATGCCGCCAACGAGCAGATCCAGCGGCTGATCGCGACGGTCGGCCGCACCAGCGAGGGCTTCGGCCTGCTGCTGCTCGACCTCGACGACTTCAAGCTCGTCAACGACACGCTCGGCCACGGCGTCGGCGACGAGCTGCTGCGCGCGCTGGCCGGGCGCTTGACCAAGTTCATGCGGCCGACCGACGTGGCGTTCCGCTTCGGCGGCGACGAGTTCGTGATCCTGTCGCCGCGCGTCGTCGACCCGGTGCAGCTGCAGGCGCTCGCGAACGCGGCGATGCGTGCGTTCGACGAGCCGCTGACGGTGGGCGCGCAGCTGCTGCGGGTGCGCGGCAGCGCCGGTGTCGCGCTGTACCCGAACGATGCGCCCGATGCGGCCTCGCTGGTGCTGGCCGCGGACACCGCGATGTACGAGGCCAAGCGCATGGGCAAGAACACCTTCGCGCTGTTCCAGCCCCGCATGCTGAACGACACGACGCGGCGCGTGCAGCTCGAAGCCGACCTGCGCGAGGCCGTCTCGCACCAGCAGCTGCGGCTGCTGTACCAGCCGATCGTCGACCTCGCCACGCAGCGGCTGGTGGGCGTGGAGGCGCTGCTGCGCTGGRAGCATCCGCSGCKCGGCCWGGTKTCGCCGGYCGAGTTCATCCCGATCGCCGAGGCCAGCGGGCTGATCGTCGACATCGGCCAGTGGGTGCTGCATGCCGCGTGCCGGCAGATCCGCAGCTGGCACGACGGCGGGCAGCGGCTGCACGTGGCGGTGAACGTCTCGGCGCTGCAGATCCGGCGCGGCATCCAGGCGCAGATCGATGCGGCGCTGCGCGCGTCGGGCGCCGACCCGCGCGCGCTGCAGATCGAGATCACCGAGCATTCGATGGTCGAGGACCTCGCGAGCAACGTCGCGCAGCTCGAAGCCGTGCGCGCGCTCGGCATCCAGGTGGCGGTCGACGATTTCGGCACCGGGCTGTCGTCGCTCGCGTACCTGAAGCGGCTGCCGATCGGCAAGCTGAAGATCGACCGCGCCTTCGTGAAGGACCTGCCGGACAGCAGCGACGATGCGGCGATCGCGTCGGCCATCATCTCGATGGCGCACAGCCTGTCGCTGACCGTCGTCGCCGAAGGCATCGAGACGGCGGCGCAGCGCGACTTCCTCGCCACGCAGCACTGCGATTTCGCGCAGGGCTTCCTGTACAGCAAGCCGGTGAGCGTGCAGGCGATCGACGCGATGCTCGCCTCGGGGCGCGTCCTGCCTGCACTCGCTGCCCCCTAGGCGACTCGCGCCGCAGCCTCGCGCGCCACGGCCGCCAGCGCGGCGTTGAGGCGCTTCGCATCGGCCTGGCTGTCCGTCAGGTAGGCGGTGATGACCAGCGGCGCGCGGTTCGGCGGCCACACCACCGCCACGTCGTTGGTGGTGCCGCGCGCGCCGGTGCCGGTCTTGTCGGCGGCGCGCCAGTCGGGCGGGAGCCCGGCGCGCAGGCGATCGGTGCCGGTGCGCACCGCCTCCATCCACGCCACCAGCCGCGCGCGCGAGGCCTCGGAGAGGGCCTTGCCGAGCAAGGCACTTTGCAGCGCGATCGCCATCGAGCGCGGCGTCGTCGTGTCGCGCGGATCGCCGGGGCGGGCTTCGTTCAGCGCCGGCTCGGTGCGGTCCAGCCGCGTCTGCGTGTCGCCCAGCGTGCGCGCGTAGCGCGTGATCGCGGCCGGCCCGCCGAAGCTCGCGAGCAGCAGGTTGGCCGCGGCGTTGTCGCTGACCAGCACGGCCGCTTCGCACAGCTCGGCGATGCTCATGCCGTTGCCGCCGACGTGCTTTTCGCTGACGGGCGAGTGGCTGACCAGCATCTCGCGGCGCACCGCGACGCGGCGGTCCAGCCGCTCGATGCCGGCGTCGACGCGCTGCAGCGCCAGCGCCGCGGCCAGCCATTTGAAGGTGCTGCACATCGGGAAGCGCTCGCCGAGGCGGTGGCCGTCGAAGCGGCCGGTGGCGGTGTCGAGCACCGCGATGCCGAGCCGGCCGCCGGACTCGGCCTCGATCGCCGCCCAGCGGGGGTCGGGTGCCTGCTCCAAGTTTTTCTGGGTGGCGTGTGCGGGCACCACGGCGC
>NZ_JBFUCB010000018.1:0-25723 GCF_056405435.1 Rhizobacter sp. P1_G5
GCGCCACGTAGCGCGCACGCTGCACATCGCCGGCCTCGTCGAGGGCACGTGCCCACGCGATCAGCAGGCGCGCATCGAGCAGGTAGTGCGGTGCGCTGCGGAACGACGGCATCGCTTCCGAAGGGTGCTCGATCGTCGTCACCGCTGCGTAGTCCGCGTGGTGCGCGAAGAACCAGCTGCGCTGGCCGTCGGCGATGCGGTCCTGCAGGCTGGCCGCCCCGGCGGGCGGCGAGAAGATCGCGACGACGCGTGCGTAGTCGACCACCGCGGCGATGCCTCCGGCGGCGAGCCCGCAGCAGGCCACCGCCAGCATGAGCGGCGGCAGGCTGCGGCGGCCGTGCGGGGGGTCGCTCGCGGCAGCGTCCCGTGACAGCGCCATGCCGAAGGCGAAGGCGGTGGGCAGCAGGAAGTACGCATACCAGAGCGGGTACTCAAGCTGGCTGTGCACGGCCATGGTCAGGACCATCATCGTGGCCGCACGCATGCGGGTGCCGTCCGGTCCGGCCGGGGCGCGCACGGCCGCGCGGCATGCGCACCACAGCGCGCAAAGCAGCAAGCCCAGGATCAGCAGGCCGAGCGGCAGGCCCAGCTCGACCAGCAATTGCAGCGGAAGGTTGTGGGTGTGGTCGAAGAAGGCCGTCGGACGGCCCGGGAAGACCGACAGGGTCCAGGCCAGGTTGAACTCGCCCCAGCCGACGCCGGTCCAGGGCTGGGCAGCGATCATGGACAGCGTGTTGCCCCAGATGGCGAAGCGCGAGCTGGACAGGTCGGACCGGTGCAGCTGCGAATCGCCGCTGAACGCGTGCGCGCCGGCGCGCGCCCAGGCGTCCATGCCCACCCAGCCGAGCACGAAGACCACCGGTGCCGCCCACAGCAGCAGTCGCGTCGTGCGGGACATGCGGCGATCCACCGCCGCCCAGACCGCCAGCAGCGCGACACAGATCGCCCCGGTGCGGGACGCGGTCAACACGATGCCGAAGATGAACAGCGGCAGCAACAGGCCGCTGGCCCAGCGCACGACGGATGCGCTCCCAGGGGCGTCCGATGCGCGCTCCCGGGTCCACACCAGCGCAATCGCCGAGAGCACGAGCAGGCTGGCCAGGTGGTTCGGCTGGCGCAGGTTCGCGCCGACCCGGCCAGGCGACGAGACATTCGCGATCCAGGTGCCGTCGGTCCATCCCGGCATGAAGGTCTGGACCAGCGCGATGCCGGCGCTCACGACACCGGCCCACACCAGGGCTTCGCAGAACGCGCGAAAGGCGTGCGCCCCGATCTCGGTGCGCGCGCCCGCAACCGCGACGCAGATGACGAGCGCGGCGGCCACCAGCAGGCCGGCCGACGAGAGCGCCAGCGGCCCGGGCAGACCAGCCAGCAAGGCCGATGCGAGCACACCAGCCAGCATGAGGCCGAAGGCGGCCAGCAGGCTGTTGGCGCCGGTGCCCGCGTTGAGGCGCGGCCGTGGATTCGACCACCCGGCCAGCACCATCAGGAAGAGGAACACGCCCCATCCCACCAATGCCGCAGCCTGGTTGAGGAAGGTCGCGGAGGGCGGGACGTTGTATGCCAGCGCGCTGGGGACGACGACGGCCAGGATGGCCGTGACGCGCAGCGCCTCGAGGCTGCCTCGCGAAGCTTGCGACATCAGAAGAATCCGTCCAGCGGGAGGTAGCCGACGATGTTCGCCTGCGGTTCGTCGAGCAGCACGACCCAGCTCGCGCGGCGCGACATCAGCGGCAGGAAGCGAAGCCGGGCGGCATCCACGCCGGCCTTGGCGGCGATGGACTGCACCGCAGCGGCAGTCTCGGGATAGTGCGCTGTGAGCGCCGCGACCGGGCGGGCCACCTTCAGCATGTCGGCACGTGCGCCGGCGATGTCCGACCAGTTGGCCGGGTCCATCGACAGATCCACGCCGCCCAGGCCCTTGGTCATGGCGCGGAACGCGGCATCCGGCGCCATGGGTTTGCGTGCGGCCAGCAGGACCGGGCCGGTCCACGACAGCTGGCGCATGCCCGGCGGCGCGGCGGCCAGCGATTCGGTTTCGATCTCGATGGCCGTCACGACGCGCAGTCGATCGACCTCGAAGGCGATGACCGCGGGCCGGGCCAGCGCGATCGTGTAGATGCCGTAGCCGAATGCGGCGGCCTGCACGCAGGCGATGACGGCGATGTCGCGCACCAGTTCGCGCACCGGCTTGCCCGGCGCGGCCACGACGGCCGTCAGCACGGGGCCGAGCACCAGGTCGACGGCGGTCAGCAGGACGAACAGGTTCAGCCCGCCGGTGAGTTCACCGTAGGGGCTCGGATACCAGACCAGGAACACGAGCACGCTGGCCAGCGCTGCGATGCAGCCGCTGACGAGAACATGCACGGACGTGGCGCGAATGCGGCGCGGAAGGGCGTGGAAGATGTCCATGGCATCTCAATCAGGGAGTGAAGCCTCGAACTCGAGCAGCTTGGGCTGACGCTCCAGTTCGGCCTGTTCGCGCAGGACCTTGCGCTGGTTCGTGATCGACCTATCGCCATAGATCGATCGCATGCTCATGAAGACCTGTCGCCCTTCGTCGGCCCGGCCTGTCAGCGCGAGCGCTGCCGCGTAGCGCATGATCGACGCGGGATAGGGATAGCGTCGCATGAGTTGCCCAAGCTCGGTCACTTCGGCATCGGTCAGAGACGCCGTGAGCGGCGTCCGGGACACTCGCAGGAACGCCGTCAGCGAAGACAGCAGCGGGGCGTCAGGCGCCGGCTGGGTGGCGCTCAACAAGCCGATGCGCGACTTCTCGAAGCGGATCAGGCGAAAGTCTTCCTCGACGTCGCGGTAGCCCCAGGTCAACCCGAGACCCAGTGCGGCGGCGACGGCCACGACAGCGCCCCCCCAGCGCGCCGGTGTGTTCCGATGGCCCGGATCGGCGCGCTCGAGGATCCCGATCCACAATCCGACCGGCACCAGCAGGTAGAGGTAGTGGTACGGCAGCTCGATCATGCTGTGCGCGCCGACCACGGCCAGCGTCAGCACGCCGGCTGCACCGGGCAGGCTGCGCACGGAGAGAGTCCGCTTCACGGCCCAGGCCACGATGCACAGCGCGAGCAGGCCACCCAGCGGATAGCCGCACCAGAGCAGCAGCTCAAGGAACAGGTTGTGGCCATGCAGCCAGAGTTCGTTGAACTGCACGCCCGGTCCGGCCATGCTGAGCTGGGCCTCGCCGACCTGAAGCCAGCCGTAGCCGGTCCAGGGCGAGTGGTTGAGGGCCTCCACCAGCTGCGGCCACACGACGTAGCGATTCGACGACAAGGCCCGTGCGCCGAGCGGGTTCGTGCTGGTCAAAAGCAGCGCCGACTGCACTTGCGGCCAGATCCACATCATCAGGAACTGGCAGGCCGTGACGGCGGCCACCGCGGACAGTGGCGTGCGGAACCCGACGCGTCGCCGCATCAACAGCATGCCAACCAGCACGACGGGACCGAATGCGAGGGCTGTGCGCGACTGCGTCACGGCCATCGCTGTCAGCAGCAACGCCAGCAGCGCGGCGGCCGACAGCCCGCCCACGCGGCGCAGCTCGTACAGGTAGAGCAGGCCGACCCCGGCCATGCCGATCAGGGTCGCCAGGTTGTTGGGCTGGCCCAGGTTGGCCGACGGACGGAGGGTGGACGGGATCTGGTTGGCCCACAAGCCCATCTGGAATTCGAATGCCTGTCCCAGTGCGAGCACGCTCGACGCGGCAGCCCCCACCAGCAAGACGGCGGACAGCATTTCGGCGAATCTCGGCTTGTGGCCGACGCGCACGTACCCGACGCCGATCGCCGAGGCAAAGGCCATCACGTAGAAGGCCGCGACCCAGGCATCGCCGGCATAGACCAGCCGGCCGCACAGCCACTGCACGGGTGGGATGAGCGCCACCGCACCGACGAACCAGAACACGATCGGCAGGCGTTCACGCAACCAGCCGCGGCCGGCGTCCAGCGCGAGGGCGAACAATGCGATCACCGCACAGACCTCGTTGTAGAACGAAGTCCAAGGCGGGTAGTGATCCGGGACCAGCCAGGCGGCCACCAGGGCCAGCAGGGACAGCAGTTCGAGCATCGGGTGCGCTGGAGCGGGCTCAGAAAATGAAAATGGCGGCCCGAGGGCCGCCATTGTCTGCTGAAAAATCAGCTAAGCGGATCAGCCGCGGCACGAACCCGGCAGGAACTTCGCCAGGATGTCGGTGCCCGTGCCGCCGCAAACCCAGCGGTACACGGAGTCGCCAGCCGTCGGAGCGGTGGTGGCAGCGTCCTTGTAGGGGATCAGGGTGACCTTGCCGCCCATGGCGCCGTTGGCCATGTTCTTGATGCCTTGGCTGGTCACGGTGATCACGCCGGTGGTGGCTGCCGTCGAAATCGAGGCAACGTATTGCGACGTGGCGGTGCTCGCCTCGCAGCCCCAGCTGTTGGCAGCTTGGGGAACGGAGCTGCCCGACTGGAACACTTCAGTGATCGTGGTGCGGCAAGCCGACGCAGCCAGGATGACTTCCGAGTTCTTGGCACGGATGGTGTAGTCCTGGTAAGCCGGCAGAGCGACGGCAGCCAGGATACCGATGATCGCAACGACGATCATCAGTTCGATGAGGGTGAAACCTTGTTGAACGCGCTTCATGGTGTAGAGCTCCTGAGATGGGAACGGGTGGGACACGCCAGACAAGATGCAGTCCTCGTGCCAAGCTCAATCCCTAGTTTTGATGTGAATTTCGCCCGCAGTTCTGACACGGGCGGTCACCGCCCGCACCAATCGCCTACTGCCCCGGTTCTGGATTGACGAAAAGCGTCACTCCGAAGTTGTCACCGGCCCCGCGAAATCCGTTGTCAGATGATTCAGGCCAACTCGATCATCTGACCCGCCTGCAGTGCCGCGATGCGATGCGGCGTGACGAGGTTGGCAACTTCCTGCATCACCGAGTCGACCTCGCCCGGCTTGATGTGCGTGATGTGCACAGTGACGCTGCCCTTCAGCGACCCGAGTTCGTGGCCCAGCGCCGCCGGGCACAGGTGCCGGCTGATGCGCGCCAGCTGGCGCTCGTCATCGCTGAACGCGGTTTCGATCACCAGGTGCGCCACCGTCATTTCAGACAGCCGCTCCCACAGTAGCGGATTCGGCCCGGTGTCGCCGGTGTAGATCCACCAGCCGTCGACGCCCTTCAGCCCGAAGCCGACCGCCGGCACCGTGTGGGCCGCACTCAGCACCTCGAACGTCTTGCCGCCGAGCATCAATTGCTGGCCGACCTCGAACGGGCGCAGCTGCAGCACCGGCTGTTCGCGGCTGGGCAGCCGCGTGAAGTCAGGCCAGATCACGCCATTGAAGATGTGCTGGCGCAGCGCCTCCAGCGTCTGCGGCAGCGCATGCACCTGGATCGGCGGCCGGCCGGCGGCCATGCGCCGGCGCATCACGCTGTCGGCCAGCAGCCCGATCGACAGGATGTGATCGAGGTGCGAGTGGCTGATCAGGATGTGGTCGATCTGCGCGAGCTCGTCGAGCGACAGGTCACCCACGCCGGTGCCCGCATCGACGAGCACATCGTGATCAACCAGGAAGGCGGTGGTCCGGCTGCCTGCGGCAATGGCCCCGGAGCACCCGAGGACGCGGATTTTCATGGCGGTGGCAGGAGGCGCGCGGCACACGCACGCCAGCAGGACAGAACGCTGAATGCTGACCGCGACCGCCCGGTGATGCAAGGTGCGAAGCCGCGATTCGGCCCGCCTTGAACACCTCGACACCCGGCATTCGGGATCGACGTGAATTGCTTCACGCCGGCCGGGCTACAGAAAATCTCGCCGGGTGCCGAGCCCGTCAGGCCTGCACGAACTGCATCTGCGTGCCGGCGAGTTCGATCACGTCGCCGTTCTTCAGCGGCAGCGTGTCGCTGGCCAGCGGGTTGCCGTTGATCGTCGGGCGCGTGGCGCCCTCGACGTGGGCGAACACATAACCGCCCGGGCGCTTCGTGATCGAGGCGACCTGCACGCCGGGCTTGCCGACGGTGGTGACCACCTTGGTGAGCGCGACCTCGCGCCCCGCCGCCGCCCCGTTCAGCACCTTGATGGTGGCCGGATTCGACGACGCGGCGAGCCCGCCGAAGCCCGAGGCCGGCGCCAGCGTCTGCGCGAAGCCCTGGGCCGAAGGCACCGGCGCGGCGCCGGGCTTCATGATCATCGTCTTCTCGTAGTCGGTGCCGTCCTCGACCAGGTACTTGATCTTGTACTTGCCGATCTCGACGGTGTCGTTGTGCGCCAGCAGCTGCTTCTTGACGGCCTTGCCGTTGATGTAGGTGCCGTTGGTGCTGTTCAGGTCTTCGATGAACACATCGGAGCCGACCATCTGCAGCACCGCGTGCTCACCGCTGACGGCCAGGTTGTCGATCACGATGTCGTTGTAGGGCCGCCGGCCAAGGGTCGTCTTGTCCTTGGTGATCTGCACTTCCTTGATCACGACCCCGTCGAGCGATACGACCAACTTGCCCATGCTTGACCTCTAGTCTCTCTTGTATGTCTGGGCACCGAACCCGGGCCCCGTGCAATGTGCTGGCGACTCAACGCCTGAACGGCCACCAGGACCGTGGCGCGATGCTCTGGCCCCGTACCCGAACCAGGACCACCGCAATATTATCCTTTCCACCCGCATCATTGGCTGCGTCAATCAGCGCCGCACCCGCCTCGTCGAGCGAGTCGTGCGCCTGCAACACCTGGCCGATGCTTTCATCGTCCAGCATGTCAGACAGCCCGTCGGAGCAGAGTAAGTAGATGTCTCCCGGCATCAGGTCGTGCAGGTGGGTCTCCAGCAGCACGGTGTCCTCGACGCCGACCGCGCGCGTCACGAGGTTCTTGTTGGCGGAGAAGGCGGCCTGTTCCGGCGTGATCAGCCCGGAATCGATCTGTTCCTGCAGCAGCGAATGGTCGTGCGTGATCTGTTGCAATCTGCCGGCACGGAAGCGGTAGCCGCGCGAATCGCCGACATGGCCCATCAGCAGCCGGCCGTCGCGGAACGCACCGACCACCAGCGTGGTGCCCATGCCGGCGTACTGCGGGTTGGAATTGGCGGCGTTGAAGATCGCCCGGTTCGCGTTGTCGACACAGATGTCCATCGCACGGCGCACATCGGTGTCGGACGCGTTCCCCGAGGCCTCCTGCAGCCAGCGGCCCAGTTCGGTCTTGATGAACGAGGTGGCCATGCCGCTGGCGACCTCGCCGGCGTTGTAGCCGCCCATGCCGTCGGCCAGCACGACCAGCGCCGAAGCCTCGTGGACGGCGACCGAATCCTCGTTGTTGTTGCGCGCTCGGCCGGTGTCCGTGGCACTGAAGAATTCAAGCGACATGGCGGTGGCGGACACGGGCAGAGTCATCGAACCTTCAAACCGAGGGGGTCAGGAATTGTGCCTTGGATCGGCACGATCGAACTTCACGGTCGCCGTGAATCCGCTGGAATCGGGGGGTGGCGATCCTACGACAGGCGGCGGCGCCAGCGCCACGGCGTCCATCAGCGAGGCGATCTGCCGCAGGTCGGAGGCCATCTGCCGGCCGTCGGCATAGCGCACCTCGGGCCGCTTCTCGACCGCGAGCGTGACCACGTCGGCCAGCATTTCCGGCAGCTCGGGGCGCAAGGTGCGCACGTCGGGCGCCGGCTCGTTGGCGATCTGGTGCATCAGCGTGGCCATCGATTCCGAGCGGTGCGGCAGCAGGCCGGTGAGCAACTGGAACAGCATCACGCCGAGCGAGTAGAGGTCGCTGCGCCCGTCCACGCGCAGGCCGGCCATCTGCTCGGGCGACATGAACGACGGCGTGCCGAGGACCATGCCGGTGCGGGTGCGGCTCGAATCGGAGATGCGCGCGATGCCGAAATCGGTGACCTTCACCAGGTCGCGCGCCAGGTCGACCATCACGTTGGCCGGCTTGATGTCGCGGTGCACCACGCCCTGGCTGTGCGCATAGGCCAGCGCCTCGGCGACGCGCGCGACGATGCGCAGCACCTGCGGCACCGGCAGCAGCCGGCCGGCCTGGCTGTGGCGCTGCAGGTCCTCGCCCTTCAGGTACTCCATCGCGATGTAGGCGAGGTCCTGGTCCTCGCCCGCGTCGAAGATGGTCACGATGTCGGGGTGCTGCAGGCGCCCTGCCGTCTCGGCCTCGCGGAAGAAGCGGCGCCGCGCCTCGTCCAGTTCGTCGCCCTCGAACTCCTGGCTCAGCGCCATCGTCTTGATCGCGACCAGGCGGCCGATCTTGCTGTCGCGGCCGAGGTAGACGGCGCCCATCGCGCCGCGGCCGAGCTCGCGTTCGACCCGGTAGCGGCCGAGCATGCTGCCTTCGGCGCCGGCGCGCGGCAGCGCAGCCGCGAGATCGAGGGCGGGCAGTCCGGAGGGTGCGGGCGCCGCGATCCGGCGCCCGGCCAGCCCGCGCTCGAATCCCAGGTGTCCGGCGACAAGCGCGGCCAGCGGCAGCAACCACGGCACCCAGATGGCAGCAGGCAGCAGGCCCCAGGCGACCACGATCTGTGCCGCACCCAGCGCGCAGCTCACGAGGCGGCCGCGACCGCTCTCCAGGCGCGGCAACACCAGCAGCACATGCGCCAGCCCGACGGCCAGCAGCAGCGCGACGACGACGAGCGTCGCCGCGGCATTGAACGAGGGATCAGGAGGAATGAGGCCGCCGCTGAGCAGCGCATCGGCGCCGGGACGGGCCCGCGCAGGCGCGGCCGCAAGCCCTGCCAGGCTCAGGCCGGCGGTCCGTCGAAACCAGCAGTGAATGACGCTCCTTGCTTGCCCCAAGGCGATGGCCCGCACCGTGGAAATGATGGAGCGGGCACCATATCACACGCCCCACACGCTCATTCCTTCGCGTGCGCCCGCGCCGCCGCACCGCGCTTCTGCAGCCACAGGCCGACCACCACCACGAGCACCGCGCACACGCCGCCGAGGATGAAGTCGGCTTCCGGCACGTTGGCATGGAACCAGTCGCGGGTCGACGGGTCGCTGACGAACATCTCGCCCGCCAGGAAGCCCAGCAGCGCCGCGCCCAGCGTGATGATGATCGGGAAGCGGTCCATGATCTTCATCAGCAGCGTGCTGCCGGCGATGATCAGCGGGATCGACAGCGCCAGGCCGACGATCAGCAGCGGCAGCCGCGCGTTCTCGGGCGCCCGGTCGGCGGCACCGGCCACGGCCAGCACGTTGTCGACGCTCATCACCAGGTCGGCGACCAGGATGGTGCGGATCGCCGCGCCCATCGTGCCGTGCGACTTGACCTCGCCGTCGTCTTCCGAGTCGACCAGCAGCTGCACGCCGATCCACAGCAGCAGCACGCCGCCGATCACCTTCAGGTAGGGCAGCTGCAGCAACTGCACCGCGACGATGGTCAGCACGATCCGCATCACGATCGCGGCGGCGCTGCCCCAGAAGATGGCCTTCTTCTGCTGCTCCTGCGGCAGCGAACGGGCGGCCATCGCGATGACCACGGCGTTGTCGCCCGACAGCAGGATGTTGGCGGCGATGATGGCGCCGAAGGCGCCCCACAGGGCTCCTGACGTGAAGTCCATGGGTGTGGATCCTCCTGGTTGTTGTGTGTGTCCGAGAAAGGCGGAATTGTCTTTCAGCCGACGGGCGCCCGGCTTCTGTAGTTTCCACAGCGGCCGGTAGTCCCCCCTCAAAAAAAAGGCCGCCTGCGAAGGCGGCCCCTTTTCGGGCGACTAGGCGAGCGTGCTCAGAGCAGGCCCTTCAGCAGCTTGCCCATCTCCGACGGGTTGCGCGTCACGGTGAAGCCGCAGGCTTCCATGATCTCCAGCTTGGCGTCGGCCGTGTCGGCGCCGCCCGAGATCAGCGCGCCGGCGTGGCCCATGCGCTTGCCGGGGGGCGCAGTGACGCCGGCGATGAAGCCGACGATCGGCTTCTTCATGTTGTCCTTGCACCAGCGGGCGGCATCCGCCTCGTCCGGGCCGCCGATCTCGCCGATCATGATGACGGCATCGGTCTCGGGATCGTCGTTGAACATGCGCATCACATCGATGTGCTTCAGCCCGTTGATCGGGTCGCCGCCGATGCCG
This sequence comes from Rhizobacter sp. P1_G5, assembly GCF_056405435.1. Taxonomy (NCBI): domain Bacteria; kingdom Pseudomonadati; phylum Pseudomonadota; class Betaproteobacteria; order Burkholderiales; family Sphaerotilaceae; genus Rhizobacter; species Rhizobacter sp. P1_G5. The sequence continues at coordinate 10,051 of NZ_JBFUCB010000018.1, forward strand.
ACCGCGCTCGACTGGCCGAGGCCGATCTCGGTGAGCTGTGCGACCGCTTCATAGGTCAGCGTGCCCGAGCGCGACACGACGCCGATGCGGCCCTTGCGGTGGATGTGACCCGGCATGATGCCGATCTTGATCTCGTCMGGYGTGATCAGGCCGGGGCARTTSGGGCCSAGCAGCAGSGTYTKCTTGCCGCCSKYRGCTTCCTTCTGCTTCATGCGGTTGCGCACTTCCAGCATGTCCTTCACGGGAATGCCTTCGGTGATGCAGATGGCGAGGTCCAGGTCGGCCTCGACGGCCTCCCAGATGGCGGCCGCGGCACCGGCCGGCGGCACGTAGATCACGCTGACGGTGGCGCCGGTGCTGGCAGCCGCGTCCTTGACGTTCGCGAAGATCGGGATGCCTTCGAAGTCTTCACCGGCCTTCTTCGGGTTCACGCCGGCGACGAAGCAGTTCTTGCCGTTCGCGTAGTCGCGGCACATGCGGGTGTGGAACTGGCCCGTCTTGCCGGTGATGCCCTGCGTGATGACCTTGGTGTCTTTGTTGATCAGGATGCTCATGGAATTTCCTTGGGGGGTCGTCGCGCGGAGGCTCAGGCTTTCAGGGGGGCCTTCAGGGCGCCCATGACCTTCTGGGCCGCTTCGGCCATCGAGTCGGCGCTGATGATGGGCAGACCGCTGTCGGCCAGCATCTTCTTGCCCAGGTCTTCGTTCGTGCCCTTCATGCGCACGACCAGCGGCACCGACAGGTTGACCGCCTTGCACGCGGCGATCACGCCTTCGGCGATGGTGTCGCAGCGCATGATGCCGCCGAAGATGTTGACGAGGATCGCCTTCACCTTGGGGTTCTTCAGCATGATCTTGAAGGCTTCGGTGACCTTCTCGGCGGTGGCGCCGCCGCCCACGTCCAGGAAGTTGGCCGGCTCGCCGCCGAACAGCTTGATGGTGTCCATCGTCGCCATCGCGAGGCCGGCGCCGTTCACCAGGCAGCCGATGTTGCCGTCGAGCTGGATGTACGCGAGGTCGAACTTGCTGGCCTCGATCTCGGCCGGATCCTCTTCGTCGAGGTCGCGGTAGGCGGTGATCTCGGGGTGGCGGAACAGCGCGTTCGAGTCGAAGTTGAACTTCGCGTCGAGCGCCTTGATGCTGCCGTTGCCTTCGAGGATCAGCGGGTTGATCTCGGCGAGCGACGCGTCGGTGCTCATGTAGCAGCCGTACAGCTTCTTGAAGACGTCGACCGMCTGCGCCTGCGAGGCCTCGGGCACGCCGATGCCCTTGGCGAGCTCGTAGCCTTGCGCGTCGGTCATGCCGGTCAGCGGGTCGATGAAGACCTTCAGGATCTTCTCGGGGGTGCTGTGGGCGACTTCCTCGATGTCCATGCCGCCTTCGCTGCTGGCCATCATCGCGACCTTCTGCGTCGCGCGGTCGGTGACGGCAGCGACGTAGTACTCCTTCTTGATGTCGGCGCCTTCCTCGATCAGCAGGCGGCGCACCTTCTGGCCTTCGGGGCCGGTCTGGTGCGTCTTCAGCTGCATGCCGAGGATCTCGCCGGACAGCTTCTTCACGTCGTCGAGCGAGCGCGCGAGCTTGACGCCGCCGCCCTTGCCGCGACCGCCGGCATGGATCTGCGCCTTCACGACCCAGACCGGGCCGCCCAGCTTCTGGGCCGCTTCGGTGGCCTCCAGCACGCTGAATGCCGGGTAGCCCTTCGGGACCGGGACACCGGCCTGGCGCAGGATTTCCTTGCCTTGGTACTCATGGATTTTCATCGCGGACTCTCTCGCTCAGTTTCTAAAAATGTTCAACGGGCAGGCCCGTCGATGGGGGTGCCTGGCACAGGCAACGCTCGGTACCAGCGGGGGTAGAAGGTGCGCACCACCGGACCGTCGGTGCGCAGCGCATGGCAGCGGTCGAGCTGGAACGGCTGGCGGCCGGACGCATTGTCCTCCCGCGTGTCCAGCACCTCGCCGGCGAAGGCCTGCACGACCGCGGTCGGCAGCACCTGGGTCATTTCCGTCAGATGGGTGCAGCCCAGCACGCCGCCGAGGCGCTGGCGCACCGCGGCGCGGAAGCCCTGCAGCAGGTTCAGGCCGACCAGCCGAGCGTAGGCATCGCCGAGGTCGTTGCAGTGGCCGGGGTACGGCATCCAGCGGGTTTCGGAGCCGGCCTCGACGATGTTGAACGCCTCGTCGACCACCAGGCGCAGCAGCATGTCGTGGATCGGGTCGCCCGCATGGCGGGTCTCGCCGGCCAGCGTCGCGTCACGGGTCTTGATGTCGCTGAGGTGGGCATCCACTTCCCACAAGCCGTTGCCGCGCGCATAGACGCGCACGTCGATGCTGCGTCGATGCTTGAGCTGACGCTCGGGCGCGGCGGTGGGCAAGGCCATCAGGACAGCGATCGGGATGGGTTTCAGGGTGGTTACAGCCGCGGACGAGCCGGAAGGCATCGGCCCGCGCGGGCCCTAGGGCAAACCCCCGAAATGTAGCATCCCGCACCGCAGCAAGCGCCGCGGCGGGCTGTCAAGCCGGCGCAAATGCCTGCGTTTTGCCCACCGGCTGCTTGCCGAGGATGATCATGCCGAGCACCTCGTCCTCGGTCACGTCAGCGGTGCGGTAGGTGCCCACGAGCTTGCCGTTCTTCATCACCGCGAGCCGGTCGCTGAGCTCGAACACGTCGGGCATGTCGTGGCTGATCAGGAAGATGCCGACGCCTTCGGACTTCAGCTGGCGCACCAGGTTGCCGACCATGCGCGTCTCCTCCGGGCCGAGCGCCGCGCAGGGCTCGTCCATCACCAGGATGCGCGCATTGAAGTAGATGGCCCGCGAGATCGCGACCACCTGCCGCTGCCCGCCCGACAGCCGGCGCACCGGCGTGCGGATGTTGGTGAAGTTCTTGTTCAGGCGCTGGAAGACCTGCCGCGCCTGCACCTCCATGAAGTGGTCGTCCAGCGTGCGCCACGGCGTCAGCTTCTCGCGGCCGAGGAACAGGTTGGCGACCGAATCGAGGTTGTCGGCCAGCGCGAGCGTCTGGTAGATCGTCTCGATGCCGTGCGACTGCGCTTCGGCCGGCGTGCGGATGTGCACCTTCTGCCCGCCGATGCGGGTCTCGCCGCTGTCGATCGGGTAGGCGCCGGCCAGCATCTTCATCAGCGTCGACTTGCCGGCGCCGTTGTGGCCGAGCAGCGCGACCACCTCGCCCGGGTACAGCGTAAGGTTCACGCCCTCGACGGCGCGCACGCCGCCGAAGGCCTTGTGGATGTCGACCAGTTCGACGAGGGGTTCCATCAGCTTTCCTGCACGTAGCGGCGGTACAGCACGTCGAACACGACGGCCACGATCAGCACCTGCCCGATGATCACCATGCGCTTGCCGATCGGCACGTCGAGCAGCAGCATGCCGCTGTCGAGCGACTGCATGATCAGCGCGCCCAGCACCGAGCCGAGGATCGAGCCGCTGCCGCCGGACAAGGCGGTGCCGCCGATCACCGCGGCGGCGATCACGTAGAGCTCCATGCCGCTGCCCAGCGAGTTGGTGCCGGCGTTCAGGCGCGCCACCGAGACGATCGCCGCCACCGTGATCAGCACGCCCAGCAGCGCGAACAGCATCAGCGTGACGCGCCGCACCGGGATGCCGACCAGCGCCGCGGCATCGGGGTTGCCGCCCATCGCGAACACATAGCGGCCGAAGCGGGTGCGGTGCACGATGAACGACAGCCCGCCGGCCACCACGCCCCAGATCAGCACCGGCACCGGGATGCCCTGCGCCTCGGTCTTCGACGAGATCCGGTAGGCCGACATCAACGCGACGAAGCCGAGCAGCAGCGCGATCGTCAACCCGGTCAGCAGCGCATCGACCCACAGCGGCTCCAGCGCCATGCCGTGGCGCTGCTTGGCACGCCGGCGCAGCAGCATGCGCACGACCAGCGCCGCGCCGAGCAGCCCGCCCAGCACCCAGCTCGGGCCGACGCCGATCGCGCCGTCGTAGCCGCCGCCGAGGTTGACGAAGAAGTCGTCGCTGACCGGCTGGGTCTTGCCGTCGGCGACCAGGAAGGCCGCGCCGCGGAACGACATCAGCCCGCCCAGCGTCACGACGAACGACGGCACGCCGAGCACCGCCGTCAGCCCGCCCTGGTACACCGACACCAGCAGCGCGACCGCGAGGCCGGCCAGGCAGGCGGCCTGCCACGACCAGCCGGCGGTGTACTGCAGGTAGGCGATCAGCACGCCGACGAAGCCCATCGTCGAGCCGACCGACAGGTCGATGTGGCGCGCGACGATCACCAGCACCATCACCGTCGAGACGATGCCGACCACCGCCGTCTGCTGCGCGATGTTGTAGAGGTTCTCCGGCGACAGGAAGATGCCGCCGGACATCGCGTGGAACACCAGCGACATCACGGCGAGCACCAGGCCCATCAGCACCAGCCGCCAGTCGACGGCGGCGCGACGCAACTGTTCGATCAATGGACTCACTTGCAGGCTGCGGGCACCTTGTCGCCCGTCACGCCCTTGCACAGCTCGTCCTTCTTGATCCAGCCGGCCTTGACGACGAGGTCGAGGTTGTCACGCGTGATCGCCACCGGCGCCAGGAAGCGCGACTGCAGCGCGATCTTCTTCTCGCCGCCGTTCCAGCTGACGGCCTTCTCGGGCGACTTGCCGCCGCCGAGTGCCACCGCCGCGCTGGCGGCCTCGCGGCCCAGGTCGCGCGCATCCTTCCAGACCGACACCGTCTGCGAGCCGGCGGCCACGCGGTTCAGCGCGGCGAAGTCGCCGTCCTGGCCGGACACCGGGATGCCCTTGATGCCCTTGCTGGTGAGCGCGGCCACCACGCCGCCGGCGGTGCCGTCGTTCGACGCGACGACCGCGTCGATCTTGCCGCCGTTCTTCGTGATGATCTGCTCCATGTTCTTCTGCGCGACCTCGGGCTTCCAGCCGTCGGTGTACTCCTCGCCGACGATCTTGATGTCGCCCTTCTTGACGGCGGCGTCGATCACCTCCTGCTGGCCTTCACGCAGGAAGTTCGCGTTCGGGTCGGTCGGCGAGCCCTTGATCATCACGTAGTTGCCCTTCGGCTGGGCCTTGAAGACGGCGCGCGCCTGCAGGCGGCCGACCTCCTTGTTGTCGAAGGTGATGTAGAAGACGCCGGGCGCCTCGATCAGGCGGTCGTAGGCCACCACCGGCACCTTCTGCTTCGCGGCCTTGTTGACGGCCGGCAGGATCGCGTCCTTGTCCATCGCGAGCACGATCAGCACCTTGGCGCCCTTGGACATCAGGCCCTCGATGTCGGCCAGCTGCTTCTCGGGCGAGCCGCCGGCATCGGCGCTCACGTACTTGGCGCCCAGCTTCTCGAGCTGGGCCTTGATGGCCGCCTCGTCGGTCTTCCAGCGTTCTTCCTGGAAGTTCGACCAGCTGACGCCGACGGTGAGCTGCGCCTGGGCGGCGGTGCTGAGGGATCCGAAAGCGAGCGCGAACGCGACGGCGCCCAGGGTGTGCTTGAACTGCATGTCTCTCTCCTGTCTTGTGGGGGTCTGTCTTGTGGGAGCATCACTTCGGCCGCCGGCGGGCGCAAGTTGGGCCGCGCCGACATAGTTTGAGTGACGAACGAAATGTTGCTGCAATCCGTTTCGGCGTCATCGGGACAAGCCCTGAGTCGCGTCCTCAGAGACCGCACGGGGTTCGGAATCCTCGGAGACTCGGACGTGCTTTCTCTCTCGCAGATGGCTGATGAGCAGTGCCGCCATCTCGAGGTCGGTCAACTTGTGTGCTCGCCTGAGCGCGACCAGCAGGTCACAGGTTTCGTCAGACCGGACCTCGTCACCGGAAAGTCGGGTGACGACGTGGGCCCACTCGTCAACCCGGCATCGCGAGTACGTCACGTGATGGCGAGCGGCCAGCTCCGCCACATATCGGCTGACTCCCGACATGGGAATGCGGATCGTGAGTTCCGCATCGGCAGGCTTGTGTTCCACGATCTTCCAGCGCGCAATCCGTCAGTTCACTCGATGAAACGCTGTCCCGCAAGCGCCGATAGATTCGACCGCAACTTTAATCCGCTCGGACATCATCAGGGCCATATACCATCCCCATGGGCGGAAAACATCGGCATCTACTACACGGATCTTTCTCGAAGTCGATCAATCCACTCACCACCCAAGCCATTCATTGCATCGTTGATCGGCCAGTTCGGCGCGCTCTCAATTAAATGGAGCAAGGTCCAAGCAAGCCCAAAGCAGTCATCCGGCCCAAAGAGCTTGGGCAGTGCCTGGGCCTCCTCGTCCGAGATTGGTTTTTTAACTGTCGATAATTGCGCCTCAATGGCTTGAACCTCTGAGACAGTTGCAGTGGATGAACTCGGAAGAGGGCCAAGATTTAGAAGGGATTGGATCGATGCTTGCATCTTTGTTCCGTCACTTGCCCATGAGCGATCGAGCCTCAGCGCGTCGGATACAGCGGCCGAGGCGAACTCTTCGGACTCGGTTAACACCTAGGCTCTTCAGCTTCCAAGCACCGATCACAAGACCAACTTTTCATCTAGCCATACGTCCTCATGCGTACTCGTAGCGAGGAAGCGCCAACCTGGAGCGAGCCCCAGATATGGGAGAACGATGGGCGCCCACTCCTCCAGATGCAAGGCGTGCAAGGGAAGAAAGAAATTCTTGTCATCAGACCAATCTTCGCCCGCCCAGATATACCACCCACACGTATCGTGTTGCGGCGCTACGCGCAGTCCGTTGACTGGCATAGCACCGCTTCTTAGATTCCTTGATACCCCAACCTTCAGGGTCAAGTCGCAGGCGACATAAGGTGCGCCGTACCGATTGCAAATCGCTTGCTGTGCTTTGACGAGCATTTGGGCCACGTCACACTTCATGCCCCAGCAATGAAACGAGCAACAACTCCCTTGGATCGGGCAGGGAAGACAACTCGAAGTTCGTGGTCGACATATGACCACGCAAGCGGAGGCTCGACAGTATCCGACTCGAAGCTCTTTGCCCAATCAGAAAGCGTCGTTTGAAGTATCTCCAGATAGGTGCGGCACTCTGCCGGATTGTTATGCAACGGAAGGTCGCTGTGTAGAACCACAACCTTCCTATTACTTATCCAACTTAGATCACGGAGGCAGTCTTGCAATGCATCCCAATTTCCACCGAAGTAGTCAGGAAATTTGCCAGTGCGCGCCAAGGCTGCCAGTAGTTCGCCCTTGAAGCGAATCCCAGCAGGAACCTTCAGCACGAAGTCGTCCTGCTCGAACATGGGGTCCGGGGAGTCGGAGTACTCGAATGTCGTTTTGACAGCTGCCATCGTTTGCTCCGCCTATGGATTCACTCGAATGAACGTGCGGTAGTGGTCCGGCGTGTAGAAGGTTTCCCCGCCTTGTCCCTTCACGATCCGCTGGGGGCCCGGGCCGTTTACGCCAGGAGTCGGATGCACGTACTCCTTATAGTAGCCGCTTGGCTGCTGCGGTAGCAGTCCCTCTTTGTTCGCGAACACGGAACCATCGTTTCGGCTCGGAAAGCTCTTGCCGGCAGATATGCGATCGAGTGTCGGTGTCAGATCGACCGTGCCTTGGAGGACGTTTCCTGTCGCACGGTCAGTCACCTTCACGCCGTTGATGAAGGGCGTCTCGCCAGCAGCCCCCTTTGCGGTAACTCCTTTGGGGCCGCCCCCCTGCCTTCCTCCAAAGCCCAGGAAAACGGCCATTGCGACGCCTTCTCCGCTGGAGATTCCTAGATCTCTGGGACCGTCAAAGCCTGCCTCAACCAATGCTTCATTGCCCGTGATGCTTCCCCACGTCACGGCAGCCAGACTTGCCAAGCCCGTGCCTGCGGTACGCCACATCGGATCCAGCGTCGGGTCAATCATTTGACGGCGCCTCTCCGCCGTATTCCAGCGAAGCCCACCACCGAGCGCACTCTGAGTTCCGAGCATCTGGACCTTCGGTGGTCCACCAAAGACGCTACCGGCGCACGATGACGTGCAGCTGTTGTCGGGGCCGTTTGACACCGTATGGGTCGTAGCACCGGCCGTTACCTCCACCGTGGCCATCGTCAAGATCGGCGGCGCGTCGCTTACAGTGATTTCTGGCGCCTTGCTCGGTGTCAGCTCATTTGGATTCCACCCGCTCAGGTCCGTGCTGTTCAGTGGCCTGTTCTCGACATAGCTGTAGCGGTTGTAGCTCTGTAGCTCATAGGGTTGCGTCACCGCGCGGTCCACTGATAGGAAGCGCCCGATCGTCGCGTCGTACATCCGCCCGTTCATGTGCGTGAGCCCGATGTCGTCGAGCTGCTCATGGCCGGTGAAGYCGCGGTCCGTGCCGCTGTTGACGGCGGGACTCCAATCGACGACGAGAGCGCCTGTCGCGTCGTAGTTGCCGTTGGCGAAGCGCCGCTTGCCGAACGGGTCGTACGCGTCGCGGGCCGTCACGTCGCCGTTGTGGTCCGTCGTCGCCGCGATGCTGCCCAGGTGATCCTTGTGCCAATACTCCAGCTTCACCGCGCTCAGGCTCGACTGCACGGGTGGTGCGGTCTGCGTGGATCCGAGTGACGGCAGCGCTCCGGTGGTGACCAGCACGCCGAGGCTCTGGCCGCCTGCGCTCAGGTAGTGGCGGTTGCTCGTGACCGCAGGGTTCGCTGCGCTCGGACTTGTCGGCGTATTGACTTCGCTCTCGAAGGCCAGGCCACCCGTGTTGTCCGGGTGCAGGTACCACGTCGTTCGAGTACCGGCGTTCGTGCCACTCGGAATCGTCCGCACCTCGCGAATGCGCGCATGGTCCTCGTCGTAGTTCCACACGTAGCTCGGTCCGCCTGACGGCCCTTGCACGCCGCTCTGGCTGTCCGGCAGGTTGAAGCCCGTGTACGCGATCCCGCGGTACTTGCCCGCCGTCGCGCTCGCGATGTTCCCGTTCGCATCGAAGCCATAGCTGTTGGCTGCGGCTCCCTCGATGCTTTGAACGGCGTGYGGTCGAACCGAGGTCGCCCCCTGCGCGCCGTAGTTGTAGATGCCGACATCGCTCTTGTAGAGGATGCTGCCCAGCGCGTTGTATTGCAGGCTCACCGTGCGCACCAGGCCGYTGATCGCAGGMGCSGCCACCGTGTAGCGCTGCARYCGSCCGAGCGCGTCGTGCTCGAAGTTCTCCGTCACCGCRCCGGYSGCGCCATCYCCGTTCGCATCATTGCGGTTCGTCAGSCGMCCCAGGCTGTCCCACACGTAGCCGTGGTTCAGCACGTCGGTCGCGTTGCCYTTGCCGGTCGTCAGGCTGCTGGTGCGGCCCGTCGATGCCTCATAGCCGGACCTGCTCACGACCGCGTTGCTGTACTTCTGCTGCTCCAGGCCGTCCCACGCGTTGTAGGCCAGCCCCTGCCACAGCACGGTGCCGGCCGGCAGCGTGACGCTCGCTCCCGGCGTGCCACCYGGGGTGGCGGGCARCGGGTTCACCGTSACCGCCGTYGCSARYGACACCGTGCCGAGGAATCCCTTCGGCGTGTAGCCGTAGTTCACCRYCAGCCCGSTCGGCCAGGTCTGYGTCGMTTGCCGGCCGTTSGCGTCATAGCTCAGCGCGCTCGCAAAGCTCGGCCCGTTGGCGATGCTCGAGCGGGTGTTGATCAGCCGCCCCAGGCTGTCGTACACCCACTGCCGGCTGAGGTCCGTGTTGGCACTCGTCGCGCACAACTTGCCGATGCCCATCGCGCAGCTGTCGTAGGTCCAACTGCTCTGGTATTCCGGCTCGATGCGCAGCGTCACCCGGCCGAGCACGTCGTACTTCATCGTGGTCGAGCCGCCGCGCTGCTTCTGCAGCGGGTTCTGCTGCCACACCGCTTGGCCGAGCGCGTCGTAGTGGTACTCGAGCATCCCGGCGTCCGGGTCCGTCAGCCTGAGCTTGCGGCCCCGGATGTCGTACGCGATCTGCACGGTGTTCTGCAACGCGTCCTTCGTCGTGACGAGGTTGCCGAAGGCGTCGTGCTGGTGAACGAGTTGCGCACCTTGCGCATCGGTGATGCGGATCGGGCGGCCCTCCACGTTGCGCTCTTCGAGCCGGGTGTGACCCTGGTCGTCGATGGCAGTCGTTTGCAGCGCGCCGTAGACCACGGCCGACAACCGCGCCCGGCGGCTGCCCCGGTTGCCGAAGCCCACGCTCGGCTGGTTGCCCTGGGGGTCGGCCGTGTAGGTGCGAACGACCCGACCCAGCGCGTCGTACTCCGAGCGCGAGAGACCCACGTCGGCGCTGCCGCCGCTGGTCGACGAGCCGCTGTCCAGGAAGTACGACTGCGTCTGCAGCAGCACCTGGCCCAGGTCGCCGTACTCGGTGTCGGTCGCGATCAGGCGGTTCGTGCCGCCGGGTTGCGTGGCGCCGTCGAACGCCTCGGTGATCTGGCGAAGCACCCGGCCCGCGCGGTCGATGTACTTGCGGGTGAACGGGCCGTTCTTGACGCCCTCCGAGCCGCTTGCATCGCGCGGCTCCGCGTGCGTGAACTTCACCGCATCGGCCGGGATCTCGGCCGCGCCGGGGCTCGGGCACGTCGGGCTGTTCGTGGCAGTGTCGACGCGGCCCGCGATGTAGCAGTAGGCCGTGATCGCTCGCGTGCCGTCGGCACGAATCTCTCGCGTCGCGCGACCCAGGTCGTCATATTCCCAGCGCGTGGTCAGCCCGTTCGGCCCGGTCTTGCTCAGCACCGTGCCGAAGCGCGGGTCCACCGTCTGCGTCTCACCGTGCAGCAACGCATTCCTGCGCTCACTCGGCAGGCTGCCTGCAGGCACCTTGATGCTCTGGCCGGCGATCGTCACTGTCTGCGTTGCAAAGGTCGTCGTGCTCGTACGGGCTGTGAAGAGCGCTTCACCGCTTGCGCCCGGGCAGTTCTCCTTCCGCGTGCTGATGCGGTTGCCCGCCGGGTCGTAGCCGTAGGTTGTCAGCACGCACAGCTTGGGATCGTCGGGCTCGACCTTCTCGGTGTCCACCAGGCCGTCGGCGCGGTAAGTGGTACTCACCGTCTTCGTGTAGTGGAATGGGTCAATGGGTGGCTGAACCTGCGCTTGCGCGATCGCTTGCACCGCAGCGGCGCTCGCGAGCATCACCAGTTGAGCCAGCCGCTTCATTGCTTGCTTTGTGTACTTCACAGGCAGGTCCCCTTCACGATCGCCTTGCTCGTCGTCGCGGTGCCAAACGGGTTCTTCACGCTGAAGTTCACCGTGCGCGCCGTGCATCGGTCGTACACCCACTGGAAGGTGCAACTCCCCGGTGACGCGGCCACGCTGCCGCCCACGGTGCAGGTGCTCGTGCCGCCCGAGGCCGCATCGCTCTGGGTCACCGCCGTGATCGTCTGCGCCGCGCTGTACGGGTTCGCCACCGTCAGCGTGATCGTCGTGTAGGTGGTCGTCGAGGTCGCGGTCGTGCTCAGGTTGAACAGCGCGCCCGGGATCGTCTGCACCGTGCCGCTGGCCGTGGTCGATGCATTCACTGTCGCCCCTACCGTGCTCACCGTCTGGTTGAAGTTCGTCAAGCTGCCGGTGGCCAACTGAACCGTCATGGTGCACGCCAGGCCAGGCGCCACATTGGTACAGCCGTTGCTCACCACGCTCAACACGCCCGGCAAACCAGACAAGCCCGACAGCGCCATCGGCACGTTGCCGTCGTTGCGCCACGCGATCACGTTCTGCGGCGCCGCCGAGTTCTGGTTCACCGTGCCATAGCTCAGGTTGCCGCCGACAAGCGTCGCCGCCGAGCCAGTCAACGTGCCCGATACCGTGGCCGATGCKGCACCCAGCGTGCCGCCGGTCGCCACCAGCGTCTGCGCGCCTTGCGCACCGATGCCGTTGCCGGTGCTCATCGACACCGTGACCGTGCACGTGCCGCCCGCGTCGACCGTGCAACTGCCCGGTGCCACGCTGTACRCGCCRCTGAGACCCGACATCGYCARCGTYRCSGCCTGGTTRCCGCTGTTSGTGAAGCTCACCGTGCCGGAGGCGGCGCTGCCACCCTTCGTGGCGCTCAATGCKGYTGCGCCGTTGCCGGTGACCGAGATCGCCGAKCCGTACARCGTGCCYGCCACCGARGCCTGCACCGCACCAGTCGTGCCGCCGGTGGCCGTCATGGTCTGGCCGCCTTGCGCGCCGATAGCTCCCGCCGTCGTCATCGACACYGTCACGGCGCAGTTGCCGCYCGCAGGCGCCGTGCAGCTTGCCGGGCTCACCGAGTAAGGTGCGCTCARGCCCGACATCGTGAGCGTCGCCGCCTGGTTGCCGCTGTTCGTGAAGGTGACCGTSCCGCTACCCGCCGCACCRCCCTTCTGCGCCGTCAGGCCAGCGGCGCCACTACCAGTCACCGCGATCACCGATTGCAGGCCCGTGCCGTTCAGTGCGGCAGACAGCGTCCCCGCACCCGTGCCGGTGCTCACGCTGCCGCTGCGTGCCGCGTTGGCCGTCGGCTGGAAGCGCACGGTGATTGCACAGTTGCCGCCCACCGGCAGCGAGCTGCCGCAGGTCGTCGAGACGAAGCCGAAGTCCGTGCCACTGACTGACGCAGCAGCCGGCACCGTCACGCTCAGCGGGCCGACGCCGGTGTTGGCGAGCGTTGAGGTCAGCGTCGGCGCGCTGCCGACGGCCACGCTGCCGAAGTCGACGGCACTCAGGCTGCCCGACGGCGCCTGGCCCGTGCCCGACAGCACCGCCGACTTCACGCCCAGCTCGGTGTTGATGTTCARCCCGCCRCTGCGCGCACCAGCCGCAGAAGGCGCGAAGGTGACGCTGACCGTGCACGAGGCACCCGCCGCCAGGCTCGCACCGCAGGTCGTGCCTGCAAAGCCGAACTCGCTGCCCGACGCCGACGACACCGCCGCAGCGGTCGGCATCGTGATGTTGATCGCCACGCCGCCGGTGTTGCTCAGCGTCGCCGTGGCGCTGCTGCTCTGCCCGATCTGCGTGGCCGCAAAGGCCGGTGCGCTCAGCGTGACCGCCGGCAGCGTGCCGCGCGTCGCCGCCGCGTTCGGCGCCGTGCCGGCGCTCGCTCCGATCGCGGCCAGACTGTTCGGCACGACCCGATCCTGTGTCGAGCGCAGCACGCCACCCAGCACCCAGTTGTCGCCCGCGATGTTGTTGGCGGCGTAGTCGTGCTTCGTGGTTGCTGTGATGCTCTGCGCCACGTTCCCTGCTGCCGCCCCGGTGGTGACCGCCACCACCTCCTTCGGATCCCCGTTCTCGTTGTAGCGGGTCGTCACGGTCGTGCCGGGCAGCGCATCGCCGTTCAGCTCGCGTGCAGTCTTGCTGCTCTGGAACAGGTACGGCCGCTGCAGCCGCACCGTGGACGGCACCGGGCACGGCGCCATGACGGTCGCAGCCGCTTCGGCCGTGGTCGACGCCGAGGCGTCGCAATAGATGTTGGTCTCGCTCGCCAGCAGCACCGGCGATGCCTCGTTCAGCGAGCCGCGCCAGCTCTGCGCGCGCGCGGGCTGCCCGATGTAGGGGTGTGACAGCACGATCTGCGTCGACTGCGACAGGACGCTGCCGTCCGCTGCCGGCCGCTGGCTGCGCACCTCGCGGAAGCCGCGCGGGCCACGCCCGTCGTGCGCCGCCTTGAAGCCGCGGTAGCCGAACTCTTCGGACACCTTGCCGCTGCCCACGCCGCTGTCGCGATCGACGGTCGCAACCACGTAGCCGGGCTGCACCGCATCGAACAGCGGATACACCGCCGCATTGGCCGCATCCCCGCGATCGCTCGCATACCGGTCGCCGATCCCACCGCGGGCCGGACTGCCCAGCGATACCCAGCTGAGCGTCGTCTTGAGCCCTTCCGGCGAGGTCACGCTGGTCAACAGGTCCGGCGGCAGCGAGGTGCCCGCCTTCACGTACAGCTGGTTCGCCGTCGCATCCCCCGGCGTCGGCGAGGCCCGCAGCCGCAGGATCTCCACATCGCCTCGGCCGGTGAAATCCCCCGTCACGAAGGCGGCCGAGCTGTCGCTGTGCTGCAGCACGTCGCTCGCGGTGGTCAGGTTGAAGCTGCTTGATGGCGTGAAGGTACCGTCGCCGTTGCTCAGGTACAGCTTGTTCTGCGACGGGTCGCTGCTCCACCACAGGATGTCGTCGCGGCCGTCGCGGTTCACATCGGCGACCAGCATGTCGGCGCTCTTCTCACCGTGGATACCAAGCGGCGGAGAACCCACCGAGATGTTGCCGAGGTTGTAGTTGGCCACCTTGAGCAGGCCGGTGGCGCCGGTCGACACCGACAGGCCCCACATCACGCAGTCGGTGCGCCCGTCGCCGTTGAAGTCGAGGGGTCGGTCGCAGTCCTGGCCGGCCCCGGAGATCGGCTCGAAGTTGAAATCCCCCAACGAGCGCCACGCCCGAATGGGCGGGTACAGGTTCGCGCCGGTGCCCAGCATGCCGGCCGCGGAGAGATCCAGATTGCCGTCGTTGTCGATGTCGACCAGATGCGACGGCTGCCCCAGCGCATACGGCCCCTCCGGTCTCGAGTACAGGTTCTTGTAGGTCGCGTTGGTCGGCTGCTCGACAAAGCCGCCCTGGCCGTCGCCCTTGTAGACATGGGTGCAGACCACCGTCGCGCAGGGCTCGGGGGGCGGATCGAGCTGGACCCCCTGGCTCGGCACGGACGCGGTGACGAGGTCGATGAAGCCGTCGCCGTCGATGTCCAGCAGGTAGAAGGTGTTGCCTGGGGTCCAGCCGAAGCCGTCCTGGATCTCGCCATGGCTGACGAGGTAGCGGTCCTGGCTGGCATGCTCCAGCAGCGTCACGCCGTTGATCGGCCTGCGCTCGAACGTGCCGTCGCCCTTGTTCAGGTACAGCTCGGTGGCGTACGCCGGGCAGGCGGTGGTGATGTTGACCGTGTTGGTCTCATGAGAGTCGCGGTAGCGCAGCAGGTCGGGCAGCCCGTCGCCGTTGAAGTCGGCCACACGCGTGTTGAAGCAACCGTTGCTGTGGAACAGCGTGTTGTCCGTGCCGGTCAGGTTGAAGCCCGTCACGCGCCGGAAGCTGCCGTCGCCGTTGCTGAGGTACAGCCGATTCTCGGCCGGGTTGTCCGACCAGCGGATGATGTCGGTCTTGCCGTCGCCGTCGAAATCGGCGGTGATCACGCCGTAGTTCGAGAAGCGCGCCAGGTTGATGCCGGCCACCGTGCTCTGCATCGTCAGCGTGGCAAGTTCGCCGGACGAGAAGGTAGCACTGCGCTGGTAGGCCTCACTGGCATCGGCTGCGTAGTCGAACTTCACCGGCGGCAGGCATGGCGACTCGGCCGCACCAGCGCATTCGGTGATCGTGCGCAGCCGGCTGCGGCTGGTGACCGGGCCGCTGTCGTAGGCGAGTCGCAGCGTGTTCACCTTGAACGGCGTGCCGTCTGCGTTCACGAAGCTCTGCACCTGGGTGAGGCGCTGCAGGTTCAATAGCTTGCTGCCCGCCACGTAGGCCTCGCGCCGTGCGTGCGGCTTGCCGGTGGGGGCGAGCGCGGGCAGGTCCTCGTAGCTGAACACCACCTTGTTGCCCGGCGCCTGCGTCGGCGTGCCGGTGTAGCGGATCTCGCGCAGGCTCCAGTCGTGCCCCGCGATCGGCGTGCCGGCCACCGTACCGCTGCCCCAGGCCAGTCCGTCGCGCTGCTGGTACTGGTAGTCGATGTAGTTGCCGCGCAGGTCGCTGACACGGCTGACGAGCCAGGTCGTGATGGCGCCGGTGCCTTGCGCCG
>NZ_JBFUCB010000019.1:0-25207 GCF_056405435.1 Rhizobacter sp. P1_G5
GCCCTGGCGCAGGGCCTGCGCATCAGCCCGCCCGAGCCGCGCATCGACCTGCGCGGCCGCTTCGCGCACGCCGTCTCGCTGCTGCAGAAGCTGACGATCGGCGTGCTCGCGGTGCTGCTGTGGATCTCGCACACGCGATGAGTGCCGATCATCTCCCCTTCCGCTACCGCTGGCCGGTGCTGGCCGGGGCGCTGGCCGGCATCGCGCTGCGGCTGGTGTTCTCCGGCGTGGCTGGCGGGCACTGGTCCGCGATGGCGGGCGCCTTCGTGTTCCTCGCGCCGATCGCAGTGGGCATGGTCACCGTCTACGTGGCCGAACGCGAGCACCGGCGCTCATGGCTGTATTACCTCGGCGCGCCGTTCCTCGCCACCGCGCTGTTCGTCGTTGGCACGCTGCTGATCAACATCGAGGGGCTGATCTGCGCGATCGTCATCGCGCCGCTGTTCGGAGTGCTGGGCAGCCTCGGCGGCCTGCTGATGGGCATCGCCTGCCGTGTCTCGGGCTGGCCGCGGCCGACGCTGTACGCCGCCGGCGTGCTGCCCTTGCTGATGGGCGCCCTGGTGCCCGGCACCGTGCTGCAGGACGAGCACAGCCAGGTCGAACGCAGCCTGTGGATCGCTGCGCCGCCGGCGGCGGTGTGGCAGCAACTGACGCAGCTGCCCGACATCCGGGCCGACGAGGTCGCGCGCGGCTGGGCGTACCGCATCGGCGTGCCGCCGCCGCAATCGGGCGTTACCGGGGCGGCCGGGCAGCGCGTGCAGCATTTCCGGATGGGCAAGGGCATCCACTTCGACGGCGACATCACCGAGTGGCAGCCGGCCCGCCGCATCGCGTGGACCTACCGCTTCGCCGCCGATTCGGTGCCCGCCGGCGCGCTGGACGACCACGTGCGCATCGGTGGCCTGTACTTCGACCTGCTCGACACGGCGTTCGAACTGCAGCCCGAGCGCGGCGGCACCCGGCTCGCGATGCGCACACGCTACCGCGTCAGCACGCAGTTCAACTTCTATGCGGAGGGTGTCGCGCGGCTGCTGCTCGGCAACGTCAGCGAGGTGCTGCTCGAACTCTATGCGCGACGCTCGGAGGTTCAGACCGTCTCGTGCTTCAGCTCGATGGTGCCGCGCGCGACGTAGCGCT
Source organism: Rhizobacter sp. P1_G5 (assembly GCF_056405435.1). Classification (NCBI taxonomy): domain Bacteria; kingdom Pseudomonadati; phylum Pseudomonadota; class Betaproteobacteria; order Burkholderiales; family Sphaerotilaceae; genus Rhizobacter; species Rhizobacter sp. P1_G5. The sequence continues at coordinate 1,138 of NZ_JBFUCB010000019.1, forward strand.
GGAAATCGCCGATCGGGATCGCGGTGGAGCCGTGCGTGTCGCCGTCGACCCAGCTGAGCGTGGCGTCGGTGAGGGTGGTCTCGACCTCGATCGGGCCGGGGCGGATCTCGATCGGCTGGCCGTCGCCTTCGCGGTATTCGACCTTGCCGATGATCTGGGCTTCTTGCGTCATGGGGTGTCCTCCTTGGTGGCCCAAGGTTCCCCGGCCCGGTCGGCCACGAAAATCGGACGGCACGCCGTGCGGGCGTAAGCCGTCTCCTACATCGCAGGCCGGCCGCTCCTCCCGGTCAGAGGGCGTTGACCTTTTCCTTCAGCCGCAGGGCTTTCTGCTTTTCGAGCTTGGCCGTCTCGTTGGCCGGCTCGAGCTCGAGCACCTTGTCCCAGGATTTGATCGCGCCGTCCAGGTCCTGGCGCGCAAGCGCCGAGCGGGCATTGCGCGAATGGGTGTCGACCAGCCGCTTGCTGGTGGCATCCACCTTCGGACCRGCGGCGGCGACGCCCAGGCTGGCGGCCTGCTTGTAGTCGGCCAGTGCGCGTTCCAGGTTGCCGGCCTTGGCTGATGCTTCTGCCGAGCGGAAGGCCTTTTCGCCGGCCGACGGCTCGGCCGGTGCCACCGGGACGGCGGCGACCGGCGGCGGTGCCGGCGTCGGCTCCGGCGCGGGCTCGGGCTTGGTCGGCACCGGCCGGGTCGGGCGAGCCACTTCCGGCGGGGGCGCCTTGCCGGGGATGCGGATCGTCGTGCCTTCGCCCACCTGGCGCGGCACCTTGATGTTGTTGTAGCGCGCGAGGATGTGGAACGCGTAGATGTCGCCGAGGAAGCGGCCGGCGATGCGCGACAGCGTGTCGCCCGAGCGCACCACGTACGGGAACGACTCGCGGCCGAGCGTGGCCTGCGGGTCCTCGGTCATCTGCTTCTGCAGGTTCAGCGCCAGCTTGTTGGCGGGGTCCAGGCTCAGCGCCCGCTGCAGCTCGGCGCGGGCCTGCTCTTCGTTGCCGCCCTCGAGCAACTCGACGACGCTCTGCGCGACCTTCTGGGCCTGCGCCTGCATCGCCGGGGTCGGCGGGGGCGGGGGTTCGGGGGCGGGGGCCGGCGCCGCAGGCGTGGTGGCGGCGGGTTCCGGGGGTGGGTCGGCCGGTTTGGTGGCACAGGCCGACAGCGCCAGCGCCGCGACCAGCGCCGACATCAGGGCAGCCGTGCCGGCGAGGCGGGACGGTGCCGAGCGATCAGTGGTTGCGATCATGCGTTCCATCTTCAGTCGAAGTGAGCGGAGCCCGGCAGCCGGGATGCCGCCCGGGTGGGAGCGGCGCCGCTGGGGGCGAACGGCAGATTGTGCCCCGACCCGGGGCCGGATCAGAACCGCTTCACCCCGTCATCCGTGTGAAGAAAGTGCTTGCCACCACAACCACGTGGCCACCGCCGAGAAGATCGCGCCGACCAGCAGCCAGGCCTTGGCCTGCGGGATCACGCGGCCGGCGGCGAGCCAGCGTGCGAGGCCGAGCGCGAGGAAGGCCGGGCCGAGGATGGCGAGGATCAGCTTGGCGTCGATGGGTGGCATCGGTTCTCCCTGGGTGTTCTGGCGGGCCGCGCGAGGGGGCGCGGCGAGTATTGCATGGGGCTTGTCAGGCCTGGGCACTGCGCCAGTTCAGCTTCGGGGAGCCATCGAGGTGAGCAGCCGTTGCTGTCGCCACGCAGGTGCCGCGACGTTGAACAACGGCGTGCCCGGATTCAGCAAGCACAGGTGCTGCGCGGCTGCCGCACGCTGACGCTGGAAACCGCTGCGCAGCACCGACAGGCAGTGTGCCGCCGACACCGACCCACCCATGAAATGGCGCGTGCCGCCGGCGAAGCTGGCGCCTTGGGACTGCCACCAAGCGTCAATGCGCTGCGGGTCCGGCCATGGCAGGCCATCGTCTTCGTCGAGCGCGACGGCGTCATCGGCTGCATCGTCGTTGGGGCCGAATTCGGCACCCTCCGGCGGCTTGCGTTCAAGGTCCAGCGCCGCGAGATCGAGGCCGGTCAATGTGCTGAACGTCTCGCCCGCCTTGCGGGCCAGCGGCAACTGGTGCATCTGGCGGATCAGCCAGGGCACGAACTGGGTGTCGCCGGCAGCGGCGATGCCACGCATCAGCAGTCGTGCCATTGAGGGCTCCTTGGCGAGCAGGCGCAGCAGATCGTGTCCCTGTTGCGGATCGACGACTCGCAGCCAGAGGTCGATGGCCTCGGCGCGGCTCGGGTGCTCGGCATCCACCGACAGCGCCTGCAACACTTGCAGGCTGGAACCGCGATCACCCAGCAGAAGCGCTGCCCGCGCGGCGGGGAACGCCGCTTCGAGGGGGACGCCGTTCAACAGGCGCAGGCAGGCGGGCAGCAGGTCGATGCGGCCGATCGCCGCAGCCACCGCCGGTGCGTGGGCGACGTCCTCCGGCTGCGTCGATGCGAGCGCTTCGTCCAGCGACGTGCCGGGATCGACCCCGTGCATGGCACATGCCGTCATTCCGACGCGGCGATGCATCGGCTGGCCGGAGTCGAGCAGCGATCGCGTGATGCCGCGCAGTGTCGGCGCGCTGACCCATCCGAAGGCCGACACCAGGCCGCGTCGCGACGCCGGCTCGGCCTCGGCCAGCGCCAGCAACTGGGCCAGCCAGACCGTGTTGCGGCTCTCGAGGGCGAGGACCGTCGCGGCGAACATTGCACCGGAGCCCGGGTCTTCCAGTCCGATCCGGCTCAGGCGCTCGCCTTCGCCGCCGGCCAGCGACAGGCCGTCGAGGCTGGCCGCGATGCGCTCGTCCAGCCGCGCCAGGCGATTCAGGCGCAGGTGCGGCGCGCGCACCAGCACCGACCGCGTGTGGCGCAGCGAGACTGCGACCTCGTGGTGCTGCTGGATGACGATCGGAACGGCGGACATGCTCAGATCAGCGGCGGGAGCGACTGCCATGCCTTGCCGTCGGTCGTGAAGGCGAGCTTCCCGGTGCCGAACGACCAGAGCACGCCGTCAACGGCGTCGAGATGGCCGAAGCTCTTCACGCCATCGACCGCCACGGGATCCAGCGCGCCGTTGTGCAGGCGGAAGATGCCTTGCTCGGAGGAGACATGGAGGGCGCCCTCGAACCATTCGGCACCCCACAGGTTGCCGATCGAGGCATCGCTCGCGGCCATGTTCCAGCCGGCGCCGTCGAAGCGCAGCACCAGCCCCTTCTGGCCGGTTGCGTAGGCCTCGCTCGGCGACACCACCACCACGCGATGCAGCATCAGGTTCGTCGGGCTGTCGTGCTTCGTCCAGCGCTGCGCATCACGGTGCCAGATCTCGCCCATCATGCCGGCGGCCCACAGGTCATCGGGTGAACTGCCGTGGATCGACGAGAAGCCGCTCACGGCGATCTCGCCCAGCGGCGCGACCACGCCCTCGTCGATGCGCACCCAGGCTCCCGCCGTGCGCCGATAGACTTGGCGCCCCATGCCGGCGGCAAACACCGTGTCGCCGATCACGCGGATGTCGCGCATCGGGCCACGCGCACGCGTGCCCGCGGGTGACGCATCGATCTGCTCTTCGCGGTAGTCGCCGTGCCCGAGGCCCACCGTGCCTTCGGTCCCGAGCGCAAATGCGCAAGGCTTGGGCCCGCGCAGGGTCGCCACGCGGTTGGGGATCCACTTCATCGGGAACAGGCCCCATTTGCCGGCCTGGCCGTCCCAATGCGCGAGGGCCGGAATGGCATCGCGGCCTTCGCCGATGTGGGCAATGACGCGGACGATCGATGCGTTTTCGGCGCTGCCGTGGCCGAAGCTGATCGGTGGTTTGTTCATGATGTTGGATCGAGGGGTTTCAGAAGCCGCTTCGGATCATCGAGAAAAGGATGCTGGAATTGAGCTGGCCCTGCTGGCGGGACGTCAGGTCGCCAGCAGACCGGTTCACCAGGTCGGAGCGAACGGGTGTCGAGTCGTCGACACCCGGTCCGTCCGGGTTCTTGGCCTTGTGGTACTTGTCCAGTTGGGCTTCCGTGCAATCGGGGTCGCAGTCGGGGAAGACCAGCATCATGGCGACGACGCCGGCCTTGCGGGCTTCGCCGTAGTTCCAGTTCGAGACGCCGCTGCTCAACGGGACGTTGCGCGCGTGCTGGTTGTAGGCCGCCTCGTACTGGCCCTGGATGGCATGGCAGGCGCCGTGCTCCTTGTCATGGCGCGGGCCCGAGGCGCACACGCACGGCGCCTTCGTGTCGTCGTAGCCGGTGAACTCGGACATCACCCGGCCTTCGTCGCGCCCCCCGATCTCGGTGAAGCAATGCACTTCAACCAGGTGGTGAGGCGTCTTCGCGTTGCCTTCATCGTCGTCGCAGCAGCCATAGGCGAACGGCGCCAGTACGCACTTCATGGCTTCCTTGCAGGGATCCTTGCACATCTCCCGCTTGGCGCCGGCCATGTTCACGGTGCCCTTCTGCTTGCCCTTCGTGCGAACGTTCTTCTGGTAGCCCTCCTCGCAGGCACTCTTGGCGTTGTCACGCGTCTTCTTGCAAGGATCGTCCGTGATGCCCACCGACGTGCCGACGGTGTCGGTGTAGACCCAGGGCGGCGAGTTGCCCGGCATCGAGCCATGGTTGTGCGTTGCGAGATCGAGGTTGCGAACGACATTCTCTCCTTCGACCTTCACGTCCATCGACCACACCGTGAAGAACACCTTGCCCGTGATCTTGCTGGTCACGACGCCCTTCTTCGGCGCATTGCCGGCCTCATCACCGGTGCTTTTCTTGAAGTACGACTTGTCCTTCAGCATGATCTCCTGGCCGGAGATCTTGACCGAACTCGATCCGTCGGAGCAGTCCGAGGCCATGCCGGTGTTGGGATACGGAATGGGCACGCCGGGCGGCGTGGCCGGCGTCAGCGGCGGCGTGAAACAGACGTCGGGAAACGCGCAAATGCCCTTCCCGTTGGCCGCTTTGCACGAGATCTCCATGTTGTTGGCAAAGACCTGGTTCGCCATCACGCGTGTCCGTAGTGAAGGGTCGCGGCGGCGCGCAGCCCGTTGTCATTCGACCAATGCGCGAGGACCGCATGGCCTCGGGCATACGATTTCCTGCAGGCCGCCTCGGCCAGCGCGATCATGCTGATGCCCGACACGGCGCCCGTCTCGCCGATGCATTCGGCGGGGTGCCACAGTTCGAAATCCTCCTTCAGGACCCGCATCGAGCGCGACAGGGCGAGCGATGCTTCCTTGAAGTAGTACTGTTCCCCGGAGACATCGGTGATGCGGAAATCCATCTCGTGCATGGCCACGCCCGCTTCGTCGATGGCTTGTCGCACTGCGCGATTGAGCCCTTCGGCGCGCAACGGCTCACCCGAGTCGACGTGCGCTGCCTCGCTCGCAAAGCCGAGTCCGGTGCAATGCAGCCGATGCGGGCCATCCGGCACGCCGACGAGCAGGGCACCGGCGCCTTCGCCTGGCATGAATCCGTCGGTGTTCGATTCGGTGAGCAGGCGCCGGACCTGGTCGTAGTGGATGAGACTCTCTCCCTGGAGCAGGCTGTCGGCGGCCACCACCAGCACCTCCCGTGCCGCCTGCTGCTGCATGAGCGCGCGTGCCCTGGCCAGCGCGACCGCCACGCCGACGCGCCCTTGTGGCACCACCGCAGAAGCCGGCGAGAAGCGCGCGCCGAGCAGATCCTGGATCGCGGCGAAGAGCCGGTCGTCAAGCCCGGCGATGCGCCCGGGGCGCGTACCCTCCGCGACGCACAGCAGCACAGGCAGCTCCGCCCAGGTCTCTTTCGGGCGCTGATCGAGGGCTTGTGTGATTGCCATCGCTGCCATGGCCGCGAGCTTGTCGAGGCCACGATGCCCGCGGGACAGGTGCACCTGGTGGCCGACGATCCACCGCCCGGCGGAGTCGATGAACTGCGTGTCGCTGGGGTTGGTGAGCTTGGCACGCAGCGCCGCGCAGGTCGAGGCCGCGTCGAGGCCAACCGACGTCACCAGGCCGGTGCCGAGGACAGCGAGCGGGGATGTGCTCACGGCGCCACCTTGTCGTCGGCGTCCGCGACGAACATCGGACCGGCCGGAATCATCACCACCGGAATCGGGAAAACGGACTGGTCCCGCAACTGCCACCACTCCCGCCCCTTCTTGCCCACCAGCACCTGCGCGATCTCGTGCATGTTCTTGCGCAGTGGCCGCGCCACGCGCCAGGTGAGACTGAAGCGCTGCACCTCAGGCTCGATCACGATCGTGTCGAGCGTCGCGGTGTAGTCCTCGCGCTCGCCGCGCTTCGGAAACACWTGCACCGGCGCCACCAGGTTCGGAATCGTGAAGCGCGTCAGCCCTTCGGGCGTCAGGTTCGCCAGCGCCACCTCCACCGGCCCGCCGGCGAACGACTCCAGCGGCAGCTGCTGGTCCAGCGGCGCCGCCTGGAAATACTGCGCGTCGAAATCCGGCGGCAAAAAGGGGAAGTGCTTGTCGAGCCACTCGTCGTCGTACGTGCCGGCAAAGCGCGAACGCGACGACCAGCCGCGCCCGAGCGGTCCGTACGACATCGGCGCGTAGTCGCTGTCGGGGTCGCTGATGCTGCGCCCGATCTCCTCGGTGCGCGGCAGCGGCTTGCCGTCGACCCAGGACTTCTTCAGGTGCTTGTGGAAGCCCACGCCCACCGGGTTGGCCATGTAGGCCGCATGCTGTGACGGGTCTTCATGCGCCAGGTCGGCGCCGCCGTAGGCCACGTCGTAGCTGATCGGCTGCGTGACGAAGGGCTCGGCCGGCGTCGCGCGCAGCGTGGCCAGTCCGCAATCCCATTGCCGCGCGCCGACCACCGCGATGCGCTTGCTCCAGCTGCCGATGCGGATGCCGGTCTCCACGCGCGTGGCCGGCCGGCCGTGGGGCGCGTGCGCGCTGCCCAGCAGCAGCACGTCCACGCGCTGCTTGAGCGGCGCGAAATCCACTTCGTACACCGGCGCCGACAGCCCCGGCTCGCCGGTGAAGGTGTCGGCCATCACCAGCGGCAGCTGCTCGTCGTGCAGCGCGAAATGCGTGGCCGGCTCGCCGGCCAGAGGGAATCGGAAGGTGCCCTTGATGACGACCACCAGCGACTCGCGGCCGCTCGGCTCGAGCCCCATGTTGTAGCCCGCCGTCATGCGGGTTGCGTTGATCAGCTCCATGTGGTTACTGCAGCCGTGCGGTCAGTTCAGTTGCACCGAGCCGCCCTTGATGCGGTTGACGCCGGTCGAGCGGCTCGACACGTAGCTGCCCTGGATCAGCACCTTGCCGGCCTCGGTCAGCGTGATGCTGGCCTTGCCGCAGCGCAGCGTCAGCTCCTTCTTCGCGCTGACCAGCATGCGCTGGCCGTCGCTGTCGAGCTGCACCTGGTCGGGCCGGTCGGCCAGCGGCCAGCCGGCGGCCGGGCGCAGCACGCCGGTGACGATCGGCAAGGCCGCATCGCCGTTCTCGAACATCAGCGTCACCTGCGCGCCGATGTGCGCGCCATGCAGGTCGAGCACCGCGCGCGCGCGCAGCGCGGCCGTGCCCGGCTGGCCGGGGTAGAGCACCAGCGGCGTCGCGCCGTCATCGGTGATCGCGATCAACTCGCCGACCACGACCGACGGCAGCGGCTCGCTGCGCAGCACCGCCGCGCGCGACTGCAGCAGCGGCTGCAGCGCATCGACCGGGTCGCCGATGGGGGTGGCTTCCTCGCGCGCATGCGCTTCGAGAAGTTGTTGGTCCAGCGTGTCGCGGCCGCTCATCGTGTGCCTCAGTTCTGCAGAATCTTGGAGCCCTTCATCACGATGTTGCCGCCGGCCTTCTTGTTGATGTTGCCGGAGCCCTCCACCGTGATGTCCTTGCCCTTGATGGTGATCGTGCCGTCTTTCTTCATCGTGATGCTCGCGCTGCCGGTCTTCAGCGTGATGGAGTCGGCCGCCTCGAGCACGTAGTTCTTGCCCACCTTCAGCGTGTTGTCCTCGCCGATGGTGGTGTTGCGGGCCTTGGCCACCTGCACGCTCTGCTTGCCGCCGACGCTCAGGCTGCGGTCGGAGCCGACATCGATGCTCTGCTTGGCGCCGATCGAGTGGCTTTCGTTGATGCCCACCGAGACCGAGCGCGTGGCGCCCACCGAGATGCTCTGCGCCGCGCCGACCACCACTTCCTGGGCCGCGCCGATCGCCACCGTCTCGTTGATGCCGACCGCGCGGGTGCGCTGCAGGGCCACCGTCTCGGTCTTGCTGGCGCCGATGCTCACGGTGCGGTTGCTGCCGATCGTGATCGTCTCGTTGGCGCCCACCGTCTCGGTGCGGTTCACGCCGATCGCGATGGTCTCGTTGCTGCCGACCTTCTCGTTGCGGTTGACGCCGATCGTGATGTCTTCGTTGTTGCCGACCTTCTCGGTGCGGTCGACGCCGATCGTGATGGTCTCGTTGTTGTCGACCGTCTCGGTGCGGTCGTGCTTGACGTGCACCGTCTCGTCGTGGTCGATGGTCTTCGTGCGGTCGTGGCCGACCCACTTGGCCTCGTCGTTCTCGACCTCGATCAGCTGGTCTTTCTCGGCGTGCAGCCACAGCTGCTCGGCGCCCTGCTTGTCCTCGAAGCGGATCGCGTTGGCATTGCCGTAGCCGCCGCCCTTGGACGAGCGCGTCAGGATGCCCGACTGCGTCGCATTGGCCGGCAGGTCCCACGGCGGCATCTGCTCGGCGTTGTAGACGCGGCCGGTGATCAGCGGCTGGTCGGGGTCGCCCTCGAGGAAGCCGACGACCACTTCCTGGCCGATGCGCGGGATCGAGATGCCGCCGAAGTTCTTGCCGGCCCACGGCGACGACACGCGCACCCAGCACGAGCTCTTCTCGTTGTTCTGGCCGTAGCGGTCCCAATGGAACTGCACCTTCACGCGGCCGTACTTGTCGGTGAAGATCTCCTCGCCGCCGGGGCCGACCACCACCGCGGTCTGCGGGCCCTGCACGAAGGGCTTGGGCGTGACGCGCTGCGGGCGGAACTGCTGCTTGCTCGGGATCGCCGAGAACGCGCAATGGAAGCCGGCGCCGGCGCCGCTCGATTCGTGAACGCCCAACTCGGCCCGCACCGACATCGAGGTGACCAGGTACTCGCTGTTCTGGTCTTCGCGCGGGTGCTTGGTGAGCTTCATGTTGCAGCCGACCTTCAGGCCGAGCGCGTTCGACGCGCCGCGCAGCTGCGTGTAGCGCGCCTGGACCTCGTCCATGCGGTTCTCGGCCCACTGCGAGCCGTCGGCCTTCTGCACGTAGTCGCCCTGGTAGTCGAAGCTCTCGTAGTCGGCGAGCTCGTGCGAGCGGGTGTTGGAGGTCTCGACTTCCAGCGAGGTCGACGGCCGCTCGAAGTCGTAGCTCGTCATCACCGTCTTGCCGGTGCGCACCGATTCGTCGAACACCCAGTCGCAGACGTACTCCTGGTCGGGCGGCGCGTTCGAGCTGTCTTCGATGTAGCGCATGCTCTCGTAGCCGGGCGCCGCGTCGTGTGCGCTCTGCGAGTCGACGAGGATCAGCTTGTGCGCGCCGTCGGTGTGCTCGAAGTACCAGTAGATGCCCTCGTGCTCCAGCAGGCGGGCGATGAAGTTGTAGTCGCTCTCGCGGTACTGCACGCAGTACGTCCACGGCTGGTACGAGCGGAACAGCTTGGGCTCGAAGCTTGCGACGCCGTGGTCGCCGAACACCTTCTTGACGATGTCGGGCACCGACATGTCCTGGAAGATGCGGCAATCGGTGGTGCGGGTCAGGAACCACAGCCACGGCCGCACGGTGGCGCGGTAGCCGAAGTAGCGGCCCTTGTGCCCGCCGAGGCCGAAGCGGGTGACGTAGCCGTTGTAATGGCGCTTGCTGCCGTTGGCGAGCGTCACGTTCACGGTGACGAGCTTGCCGAGCAGGTCCTGCGGTTTCAGGTCGGGCTTCTCGCTCAGCAGCGACAACTGCATGTCGCCCAGCGAGCTCAGGCCGGTCGAGTACGTCATCGACTCGAAGAACAGGTCTTCAGCCGGAAGCGGTGAACTCAGCGTGATGGGATTGGCCATGGGTGCGCTTGCTGTGCAGACGAAGGGCGCACGGACGGTGCACCATGGGCCTCAGAGTAGGAAAAGCCGCCCGGGGGGTAAAGCGACGAAAGTCATGTACCCCCCGGGGCCGGGCGTTGGCGTGGGCGGGTTTGGCCTAGGATCCGCGCAGGCCGGCAGGCTGAAGCCGCCGAAGGGCTTCGAGAACCAGTGCGCGATCAAGGTCAGCGTCGCGCTGCACGCGGCCGGCGTCGACATGAAATCGTTTCGAGGCGCAACCGTGACCGTCGACGGCAAGCGGCTGGCGATCCGGGCCGAGGAACTGGCGGCGTGGCTGAAGACGCAGCACCTGATCGGGTTGCCGCTGAAGCCGGAGAACGTGACCGGCAAGGAGTGGCAGGAGAAGATCAAGGGGCGCCGGGGGATCGCGTTCTTTGGGAACTACTGGGCTCGTGCAGGAGAAAGTCAGCATCGCACGGGGGACCGACCACATCGACCTCTGGAACAAGTCGACGCTGACCCCGTCATGGGAGTCCTTCGCTCGCTTCTCGATCGGGATGTTCTCGCGGCCTACCTTCTGCCGTCGGTTGGATTCGCTGTCGCGGGCTACCTTGCACAGGCTCGAGCCTGGCCCATCAAGAAGACTGCTGTCGTGTTTGGGGCGCTGACCCTTGGGACTCTGTTCTTCCTGGTCCACCCTTACATCATGATCGGCCCGAGATGATTGGGATGAGCTTGTTGAAGCGCTTCGCTGCCACGCTTGCCGGATTTGTGTTCGGACTCGCCGTCACCTGGGCGTGCCTCTACACCGTGAGTCGCGCCAAGCTTCCTCGCATCCGGTCTTCTGGCGGAGGATGCGACCTGGAACACAACCCGACCTGGTGGTGTTTGCCGGCGTTCATGGCGTTCTTGTTCCTTCCTTCGATCTGCTTTGCCGTGGCCGGCTGCCTGGCGTCCGCCCGCGCATGGCCGATCCGCAAGGTCGCCAAGGTCTTCGCCTGGATGACGGGTTTCACGGCGCTCGCCTACATCGCCTCCTACGTGCTCTGAAGTGCGCCGGGCCGCCTGCGCTCACCAACCGTTACGCCTCCACACCCCGATCCGGCGATTCCCCGTTGTCCAACGCCCCCCGGCGCCCGTAACATTCCCGGCGCAATGGAAGAGGGCAGACGGACGCCACCCAGGACGCCCGCGTCGACCGCATCGGAGGGATCTTCATGGCATTGCCCGGCGCGAAAGCCGCCCCGCAGGATCACCTGCCCGAATTGACCAGCTTGCGCTTCATCGCGGCCTTCGCGGTGCTGGTGCTGCATTACCGCGACCTGCTCGGACCGCTCCCCGACGGCGTGCTGCGCGCGGTCGTCGGCGGCCAGTACGGCGTCACGTTCTTCTTCATCCTGAGCGGCTTCATCCTGACCTATCGCTATCACGAATGGTTCGCGGGTGGCGTCAGCGATGGCCGCTTCTGGCGCTTCCAGCGCTTCCGCTTCGCCCGCATCTACCCGATCTACCTGCTCGGGCTGCTGCTCGACACGCCGTGGCACATCGTCGAGCGCGCGCAGGCGGGGCAGCTGGCCGACGTCGGCCAGACCTGGTGGGCCTCGTGGCTGCTGAACCTGGTCGGCCTGCAGGCCTGGGTGYCGGCGGTGCCGTTCGCGATGTTCTGGAACACGCCGGCCTGGAGCGTGGCCGCCGAGTTCTTCTTCTACGCGACCTTCCCGTTCCTGTGCGCCGGCCTGCTGCGCCTGCGGCTGCGCCTGCGCGGCCTCRCACTGCTGCTGGCCGCCACCACCGCGCTCGGCATCGGCGCCTACGTCGCCGTGATCTGGTGGATGAACGTCGTGCTGCACACCGAAGGGCAGACGCAGTACATCGTGCTCGTCTACAACCCGCTGCTGCGCTACAGCGAATTCCTCGGCGGCTGCCTGACCGGCCTCGCGTTCCTGCAGCTGCAGGCCGGCAGCTGGCCGCGCGCCGCCTGGCTGACCGGCACCGATGCCCGTGCCCGCCGCGTGCGCGACGCGATCGTGCTGGCGGCCCTGGTGGCCGCCGGCGTGCGCATCGGCCTGCCCGACTACGTCGGCCCCGAGATGTGGCGCTGGCTGCTCGACGTGGCGATGAAGTACGGCATCTTCATCGTGCCGTTCAGCGCGCTGATCCTCGCGGTGGCGTCGGGGCGCACCTTCCTCAGCGTGCTGCTGCAGCAACCCTGGATGGTGCTGCTGGGCGAGGCGAGCTATGCGCTGTACATCATCCACTGGTCGGTGACGACCTTCCTGCGCCTGGGCTGGCTCGGCGCGGCCGGCACGCCCGCGGTGCACCTGCTGTTCCTGCTCGGCACGGTGGCCGCGTCGGTGCTGTGCTACCGATTCATCGAGGTGCCGTGGCGGCGTCGCTTGCGCGGCAGCGGCACCGACCTGCCGGACTCCACCGCGGCCGCCGCATCGGCCGCCGCCCTTCCATCCCAACCAAGACCCGCCCTGCCATGAGCTCTTCCACGCTGATGCCCGCGCCGCGCCCGCGCGAGTTCCAGGCCCAGGCCGTTCCGCAACCCCAGACCGCCCCGCAACCCCAGCACCGCCCGATCGACAACGGCTGGCTGCAATGGGTGGCCGAGAACAAGCTGCGCAACTGCGCGATGGAATCGATGCTGCAGACGATGACGGCCGCCGGCCTGTCGCGCGCCGAGAGCGAGGCGGCGATCGTGCGCATGGACAGCGATCCGGCCTACCTCGCGGCCAAGCGCTACCAGCAGATGCAGCGCAAGTTCGAATCGGTGCTCGCCAACCAGCAGAAGCTGTGGGAATCGTCGCCGCACTACGGGCGCGTCGAGAAGCGCAGCCATGTGTCGCGCGACGAGTTCATCGAGCGCTACGTGCGCGGCAGCCGCCCGCTGGTGCTCACCGAAGCGGCGCGCGACTGGCCGGCCGTCACGCGCTGGTCGCCGCAGGACCTGAAGACCCGCTTCGGCCATCTCGACGTCGAGATCCAGGCCGAGCGCAACGCCGACTCGAACTACGAGCAGAACAAGCTGGAGCACCGGCGCACGGTGCGGCTCGGCAACTTCGTCGACCAGGTGCTGGCCGGCGGCGCGACCAACGACTACTACCTGACCGCCAACAACGAGGTGCTGCGGCGCCCGGAGTTCGCGCCGCTGCTGAAGGACATCGGCACGCTGCCCGAGATCTGCGATCCGGCGCAACTGGCGCAGCGCTCGTCGTTCTGGTTCGGCCCGGCCGGCACGCGCACGCCGCTGCACCACGACACGCTGATGCTGATGCACACGCAGATCGTCGGTCGCAAGCGCTGGCGCTTCATCTCGCCGCTGGAGACGCCGAAGCTCTACAACCACTTCCGCGTCTACAGCCCGATCGACCTCGATGCGCCCGACCTGGTGCGCCACCCCGATTTCGCGAGCGTGAAGGTGCTGGAGGTGATCGTCGAGCCGGGCGAGACGATGTTCCTGCCGCTCGGCTGGTGGCACCAGGTGACCTCGCTGGACGTGAGCCTGTCCTTCTCGTACTCGAACCTGGCGATCCCGAATGACTTCACGTATGTGAATGCGGAGATCCACAACTGGTGATGGCGCCGGCGCGGCACGTGCCGCGGCCGACGTGACACTCCTGGTCTGGAATGCCTCTTGCACCCGTTGCTCGAACAAGTCGCACACGAGCACGGGCAGGTAACCGCCCGTATCGGCTGATCGGAAAAACGGGAGGGTTCCATGGAAAAAACGCAGAGAACGGCGGTCGCAGGGTCGCGCAGCAGGTCGCAGGCACTCGCCACGGTGGCAATGATGTTCAGCGCGGCGATGGCGCTGTCGGCCTGCGGCTCGGGCGGGGGTGACGATTCGGGCCCCTCGGCCAGCCCGCCGCCGACGAGCAATGCGCCGGCGCCGTCTCCCGCGCCGTCTCCTTCCCCCGCACCGTCGCCCGCCCCATCGCCTGCCGCGGGCCCCTCGCCTGCGCCGTCTCCCGCGCCCACCGCGGCCCCCGCGCCGGCACCGACCGACAGCGGTGCCACCGACTACGTGCCGCTGTACGCCGCCGGCACCCCGGTGATCGAGCAGATCCAGGTCACCGAGGCCGACGGCACGCTCGTCACCTATGCGGGCTTCCGCCCCACGCCGCGCCATGCGCGCGAAGGTGGCGAGCCGTGGACCGACACCGTCGACAAGGGCCCGGGCAGCTACTTCGCGTTCCCGCCGTTCTACTTCCAGAACCGCACCTTCGGCCTGGTGATCCGCGACGAGGTGCCGGCCGGCCGCCAGAAGATCACCGCCTACCTGAAGCCGAACGTCGGCACGATGATCAACAACAGCTTCAGCGCGTTCCGCCGGCTGGACCCGAACGTCATCGAGTACGGCTGGAAGATGGGCGTCGGCTACACGAACCCGAAGGACGGCACGCAGCGCTGCAACCCCGCCACCGCGATCGCCGACCTGTGCGTGGCACAGAGCATCACCGATTACTGGCGCATGGCTGACGAGGCGCAGTACCAGGGCATCGCGCGGGCGAACAACAAGCTGAAGGTCGGCGACAAGATCGAGATGTCGCCCGGCGTGTTCCTCGACTACACGCCCGGCACCGACATCGCGCTGATCGACGGCGGCCACAACCGCGACTACTCGTTCGAGCAGCTCTACGTGGTCGGCAAGGGCATGGTGCCGTGGTACGGCATYGCGCCCAAGCTCGACACCACCCCGCTGCCCGACGACGCGCTGCTGGGCGGGCAGGCGAGCGTCTCGTACAACTACTCCGAGGAACCGCACCGCGTCTTCCAGCAGTCGGTCAACAACATCGGCATTGCCGACATGCAGCGCTTCGTCGAAGGGCGCCGGCTGTTCCACACCTCGTTCCTCGACGGCAAGCACTCCGAGAGCCCGACCGTGAACCCGGTGTTCACCGCGCATGCCAACCAGCTGGGCGAGCGCTTCAACGAAGTGCGCTGCCTGGGCTGCCACACGCTGAACGGCCGCAGCCCGGCCGCCGACGTCGGCACGCCACTGAACAAGTTCGCGGTGCTGACCGCGGCGGCGAGCACGAGCACGTCCATCACGCCCGATGCCACCTATGGCGTCAACGTGCAGCAGCTGTCGCGCACGGCGGGCGCGCCCGACTACGGCGTCTCGATCCAGTCGTTCGTGAAGACGGTGCGCACCTTGGCCGGCGGCGAGACGGTCGAGCTGCAGAAGCCCGTCTACGCGTTCAAGGGGCCGGTGCCGGCGCAGCTGTCGGTGCGGCAGGCACCGCAGGTGGTGGGCATGGGCCTGATCGAGGCACTCGACGAGACCACCATCCTCGCGCTGGCCGACCCGCAGGATGCGAACGGCGACGGCATCCGCGGCATTCCCAACTGGTCGATCGACCCGGAGACGGGCCAGCGCCATCTCGGCCGCTACGGCTGGAAGGCCGGCAAGGCGACGGTGCGGCAGCAGGCCGCGGGCGCCTTCCTGCAGGACATGGGCGTCACGACGCCGGCCTTCAAGTCAGTGAGCTGCCTGCGCGGCGCGGCCGATTGCAAGACCAGCACCGCGACGCCGTCGGTGAGCAGCGCGGAGCTCGATCGCATCGCGTCGTACCTGCAGCTGCTGGGCGTGCCCGCGCAGCGCAAGTACGCGAGCGGCTACACGGACGGCACGGTCACGCCGCCGGAGCACGACCTGCCCGAGGCGCTGCGCACGTCGATCGCGCGCGGCAGCCAGCTGTTCACGCAGGCGGGCTGCACCGGCTGCCACAAGGCGGAGTTGAAGACGGGCGCGAACCACCCGTTCCAGGAACTGCGCAACCAGACCATCCACCCGTACACCGACGTGCTGCTGCACGACATGGGTGCCGAGCTGGCCGACACGATGACCGAAGGCCAGGCCGGCCCGAGCCTGTGGCGCACCCAGCCGCTGTGGGGCCTGGGGTCGTTGAAGTACGTGCAGAAGGAGACCGGCTTCGCCGACGCGGCCACCGTGCGCTACCTGCACGACGGGCGCGCCCGCACGCTGGTGGAGGCGATCGGCTGGCATGGCGGCGAGGGCAGCGGCAGCCGGGCGAAGTTCGAGGCGATGAGCAAGGCGGATCGCGACGCGGTGGTGGCGTTCCTGGAGTCGTTGTAAGGAGTTGCCGAGGCGGACGGCCTCAGCGCCGCGCCGCCACCAGCCACCCCGCCACCGGCTTCCCACCCTCCTGCCGCAGCGTCTCCCCGCTGATCTCCACCAGCGTGAATCCGTTCGCCGCCAGTGCCGCTTCCACATGCGCCCGCGCATGCGCATAGCGCCCGTGCGGCTCCAGGTGGAGCATCTCCGGTCGGTCGTCGGGCAGCGCCTCGACGGTGAACACCATCAACCCACCCGCGCGCACCGAGCCGCTGGCCGCCGCCATCAGCGGCATCAGGTCGCCGAAATAGCACAGCGTGTCAGCCGACAGCATCACGTCCCACTGGCCCGGTGACTCGCGCAGGAACTCCGTCAGCTCGGCCTTGTACAGGTCGCCGTAGACGCCCTTGGTCTGCGCATGCTTGAGCATGCCGCCCGACAGGTCCACCCCCGCCAGCACCCGCGCCCACGGCGCCACCAGCGGCCCGCACAGCCCGGTGCCGCAGCCGGCGTCGAGCACGTTGAACTGCTTCGCCGCCGGCGGCAGCAGCCGCGCGAGCAGCTGCGCGCACAGCTGCGGCGCGCGGTAGTCGAGCCGCTCGTTCAGCTGCGTCTCGAAGCTGTCGGCGAAGTGGTCGAAGGTGTACTCGACGTAGTCGTCCGAGGCCCGCTCCGGCGCACCGCTGCCGGAACACGCCGCGAACATGTGCTGCGCCATCGGGTGGCCGGGCTCTTCGGCCAGCCACTGGCGGAACACCTCGGCGGCCTCGCGCACCTTGCCCATCGTGTAGTAGGTCATGCCCAGCAGCTTGCGGCCGTCCGGGTGCTCGGGCAGCAGCTCGATCGATTTGCAGTACCAGCGGATCGACTCCGGCAGGTCGTCCTGCGCGGCCGCCAGCAGCCCGAGGTTGTTGTGCGCGTTCAGGTGCCGCGGGTTCAGCTCGATCGCGCGCAGGTAGGCCGCGCGCGCCTCGGCCGGCCGCTTCTGCGCGCGGTACAGCGAGCCGAGGTTGTTCTGCAGGTCGGCGCTGCCGGGCTCCAGCGCGCCCGCGCGCTCGTAGGCCGCCGTCGCCTCGGGCAGCTCCTGGCGCGACACATGGATGTTGCCGAGGTTGTTGTGGTACCCCGCGAAATCCGGCACCAGCTCGATCGCGCGCCGGATCGACGCGATGCCTTCCTCGCTGCGGCCGGTCTGGTGCAACACCATCCCCAGCAGGTGCAGCGCGTCGGGGTGGTCCGGCGCCACCGCGAGCACGCGGCGGTAGACCTGCTCGGCGCCTTCGAGCTGCTGGTTCTGGTGCAGCCCGATCGCGAACTGCAGGGCTTCGTCGAGGCCGAGGTCAGCGGATTCGGTCACGGTGCGGCCTGTCGCTTCACATGTCCCCGAGCGTCGCGCCCAGGCGGTCGTTCGGCACGACCATCGGCACGCCGCCGCTCAGCAGCATCAGCACGTAGGCCAGCCGGGCGGCGCGCTTGTTGCCGTCGGTGAAGGCCTGCGCGGTGATGATCGAGCCCATCACGTAGAGCGCCAGCTCGTACCAGTCGTCGCTGCCCTGCGCCGGCATCGGCGAGGTGCTCAGGTCGGACAGCACGTCGCCCAGCACCTTGGCGCCACCGACGTTCGATGGGTACTTCTGCATGCCGGCGGCGTTGTTCCAGCCGCGATAGGCCGGTGCCAGCGGCACCATCCGCTGCCAGGCCGCCTGCAGCGGCGCGAGGCTGCCGCCCAGCGGAAAGCTGCCGTCGCGCTTGACCAGCCCGAGCAGCACCTGCGAGAAGGCCGAGGTGTCGCCTTGCACGCCCTTGGTCAGCCAGGCCAGGCCCCTGGCCTGGTCGAGCGAGCGCTCGGAGCGCGCCGGCACCGCCGGTACGCCCGGCTTCGGGGCCACCAGTGCCGGGGGCTGGTAGTAACTGCCCTCGGGCTGCGTCTCGGCCCGCAGCTGCGGCATCAGCAGGTGGGAGCCGGCCTTGCCCTTCAGGCCGTTCGCGTAGGCCGCTCGCCGCTCGATCAGCTTCAGGTCCATCTCGAACATGCCTTCGATCGCGGTCATGAAGAAGTTCAGGCCGGCCGCATCGGGAAAGCGCAGTGCGCTCGGGTTGCCGGCATTCGCATTGGTGCCGAAGTGCCAGAAGCCGTCGGCCCCCATCGCGCGCAGCGATTCGGTGAAGGCGTTGTCGAACGCCGTGTTGGCCGGGCCCAGCCCGACCACCCGCGAGTAGGTCGAGTAGACCGGCCGCACGCGCATCGTGTTGCGGAACTGGTGGGCGTCCATCGTGACCGCACCGGCCGGTGCGACGTACGGGGCGACCTTGGGCTTGCTGTCGAAAAGGGCCATGGACGCTCCTCAGAACCCGTAGTGGAAGTTGTTGTCGACGACGCTGACCTTCACCCGCTCGATCGGCGTGCCGTCCATCATGCGGGTCAGGAACTCCTTCGAGATGTCCGGCAGCATCGTGTTGGTCAGGATCGCGTCGATCATCCGCCCGCCCGATTCGCTCTCGGTGCAGCGGCTCACGACCAGCTTGACCACGTCGTCGCCGACCTCGAACGGGATCTTGTAGCGCGCCTCGACGCGCTTCTTGATGCGCCCGAGCTGCAGCTTGACGATCTGCCCCAGCATCTCGTCCGACAGCGGGTAGTACGGGATCGTCACCAGCCGGCCCAGCAGCGCCGGCGGGAAGATCTTCAGCAGCGGCTCGCGCAGCGCCTTCGCCAGCCCCTCGGCCTCGGGCATCAGCTCCGGGTCCTTGCACATGTTGGCGATCAGCTCGGTGCCGGCATTCGTCGTCAGCAGGATCAGCGTGTTCTTGAAGTCGATGAAGCGGCCTTCGCCGTCTTCCATGAAGCCCTTGTCGAAGACCTGGAAGAACATCTCGTGCACGTCGGGGTGCGCCTTCTCCACCTCGTCGAGCAGCACCACCGAGTAAGGCTTGCGCCGCACCGCCTCGGTCAGCACGCCGCCTTCGCCATAGCCCACGTAGCCAGGGGGCGCGCCCTTCAGCGTCGAGACGGTGTGCGCCTCCTGGAACTCGCTCATGTTGATCGTGAYCAGGTTCTGCTCGCCGCCGTACAGCGCCTCGGCCAGCGCGAGCGCCGTCTCGGTCTTGCCGACGCCCGAGGTGCCGGCCAGCATGAACACGCCGATCGGTTTGCTCGGGTTGTCGAGCCCGGCCCGCGAGGTCTGGATGCGCTTGGCGATCATCTCCATCGCATGGTCCTGGCCGATCACGCGCTGGCTCAGCAGCGACGCCACCTTCAGGATGGTTTCCATCTCGTTGCGCGCCATGCGCCCGACCGGGATGCCGGTCCAGTCGCCGACCACGCTCGCCACCGCCTGGTAGTCCACCGTCGGCAGGATCAGCGGGTGCTCGCCTTGCAGCGTGGCCAGTTCGGCCTGCACCTGCTTCAGTTCCGTCAGTGCCGCGGCGCGTTCCTCATCGGACAGCTTCGGCGCTTCCGCCACGACCGTGGCAGCCACCTTCTCGGCGTTCTGCTCCAGCGCGCTGCCGGTGCCTTCCACCGCGCCGGCCACGCCGCGCAGCTTCGCGCGCAGCGCGAGCAGCTTGTCGACCAGCACCTTCTCGGCTGTCCAGCGCGTCTTCAGCCCGTCGAGCCGCTTGCGCTCGATGCCGAGCTGCTCCTCGACGAACGCGCTGCGCTCACGCGTGTCGATGCCGATCGCCGCCTCGCGGCCGATGATGCCCTGCTCGGTCTCCAGTGCCTCGATGCGCTTGCTGCAGTCGTCCACCTCGGCCGGCGTCGCATGCAGGCTCACCGCGACGCGCGCGCAGGCGGTGTCGAGCAGGCTGACCGACTTGTCCGGCAGCTGGCGCGCCGGGATGTAGCGGTGGGAGAGCTTCACCGCCGCCTCCAGCGCCTCGTCGAGGATCTGCACCTTGTGGTGCTTCTCCATCGTCGAGGCCACGCCGCGCATCATCAGGATGGCCTTCGGCTCGTCCGGCTCGTCGACCTGCACGCTCTGGAAGCGCCGCGTCAGCGCCGGGTCCTTCTCGATGTACTTCTTGTACTCGGCGAAGGTGGTCGCGCCGATCGTGCGCAGCTGGCCGCGCGCGAGCGCCGGCTTCAGCAGGTTGGCGGCGTCGCCGGTGCCGGCCGCGCCGCCGGCGCCCACCAGCGTGTGCGTCTCGTCGATGAACAAAATGATGGGCTTGGCGCTCGCCTGCACCTCGTCGATCACCGAGCGCAGCCGCTGCTCGAACTCGCCCTTCATGCTGGCGCCGGCCTGCAGCAGGCCGACGTCGAGCGCGCGCAGCTCCACGTCCTTCAGCGCCGGCGGCACGTCGCCGCGCGCGATGCGCTGCGCGAAGCCTTCGACRATGGCCGTCTTGCCGACGCCGGCCTCGCCGACCAGGATCGGGTTGTTCTGGCGGCGGCGCATCAGGATGTCGACCACCTGGCGGATCTCGTCGTCGCGGCCGACGATCGGGTCCATCTTGCCGCCGCGCGCCTGCTCGGTCAGGTCGGTCGTGAAGCGCTTCAGCGCCTCCTGCTTGCCCATCGCGGCCGGCGCGATCGCCTCGCTGGCCTCGCCCGGCGCGCCGCCGTCGCTCGCGGCCTGCGCATGCTCGGGCGAGCTGGCGAGCAGCGAGCCGAAGCGGTCGATCAGGTCGTCGAGCTTGATGCGCTCGAACTGCTTGCTGATCGCCAGCAGCGCGTTGCGCAGCGACGGCGTCTTCAGCGCGCCCACCAGCAGGTAGCCGGTGCGCACCTGGCGGTCGCCGAACATCAGCGAGCCGTAGACCCAGCCGCGCTCGACGGCGTTCTCGACGATGCTCGACAGGTCGGTCACCGAGGTGGCGCCGCGCGGCAGCCGGTCGAGCGACTGCGTCAGGTCGGCCACCAGCTGCGCGCCGTCGAGCTCGTAGTGCTTGACGATGCGGTGCAGGTCGCTGTCGTTGCCGTTCAGGATCTGGTAGATCCAGTGCTGCAGTTCGACGTACGGGTTGCCGCGCAGCTTGCAGAACACCGTGGCGCCTTCGATGGCCTTGTAGGCGATCGGGTTGAGCTTGCCGAAGAGGGCGGTGCGACTGATTTCAGCCATGGTCGTTCCTTGGGTCCCTAGGTGGAGGAATGTGAGCCCGTCGCGTGCATCTGCGCCGGGTTCAGGAGGAGTTCGCCGCGGTCGGGGTGCGGCGTCTTGCGGCCGAGCCAGCTGGTCAGGCCGAGCGCGGCAGGAGACGCGCCCGACAGCCCGAGTGCCGGTACCGCGCTGCCCTGCAGGATCAGCCGCAGGTCCCACAGCATCTCGAAGCCGAGCAGCTGGCGCATCCAGTCGCGCAGCTCGATCAGCGAGCGCTGGCCGGGCAGGAACTGGCGGTACTGCGCGAGCGTCAGCGGGCCGATGTGCAGGCGCAGCTTGTACTGGCGGTCCCAGACCTTGCTGCCGGCCACCGCCGAGACGCCGAGTGCYGCGCCCAGGTTGCCGCGGCCGCCGAGGCGGGTGCGGTCTTCGGGGCGCAGCGGCAGCCAGTGGCCGACGTGCGATTCCACGCGGATCGGCACCGCGAAGTACTGGCGCAGCACCTTGACGATCGATTCCGGCCGGCGCGTCGCGCTCGCCAGGTGGCCGCTCGCGAAGCGCTTCGCGGCATCGGGCACGGCATCGGCGCCGCGCAGCGCGGCCGGCGCCTGGCCGAACAGCGCGCCGACCCACTTGGCGAACTGGTCGTCGCTCGCGCGGTCGGCCTGCACCGCGGGCTGCGACTGCGACCAGGCGCGGTAGAACAGCAGCAGCATGCGGTGGTGGAACATGTCGGCGAAGCGCGCGAAGGTGGCGTCGCCGTGGTTGCGCAGCCGGTCGCGCGCGTGCTCGGTGTAGTGCAGCGGCAGCGGCCCCATCGGCCCGAACAGCCCGAAGAAGCGCACGCCCAGGCGCGGCACGCTGCGCTCGCCGGCCTCGAACGACATCACGCCGGCCGGCGCGAAATCGAGCTCCGGGTCCTGCCCCAGGCGCACCGGCTCGGCCCCGGGCCGCAGCGCCGAGCCGAGCCGCGGCGATTGCGGCCACAGCGCGTCGATCTGGCGCAGCACCGCGAAGAAGTCGTGCGCCCACGGCTGCCGCGCGATCTCGTCGAACAGCCGCGTGCGGCGTTCGTGCAGCACCTTCGGATCCTGGGGCGGGGGCGGCGTCGCGCTCACAGCATCGCCTTCGAACCGATGCGCGGCGGCGCGCGCAGGATCTCGCCGCGCGTCGCCGAGCGGACGATGGTCTCCGAGAAGCTGTTGGCCGACGCATGCCGCGCGTAGAAGTGCTCCAGCACGCAACCGAGCAGGAAGGCACTCGACCCCTGGAAGCCGAGTTCGTCGACCGTGGTCGTCACCTCGACGCCGCAGCCGAAGGTCAGCGGTCCGGGGAAGGGCAGGCGGCGCACCACCGCGCGCGCCTCCACCGCCTGGATGCCCTCGACCTGCTTGCTCCAGCTCACGTCCTGCTCCGGCCCGTGCAGCGCCATCAGGCTGCGCAGCGCCGACGCGGCGCGGCGCGGGTCCTCGCCGGCGATGCTCAGGTAGTTCAGCGTCAAGAGGCTGACGAGCGACCAGCCGATGTCCCCGCGCGCGATGCGCTGCACCGGCCGCGACGGGCCGCGCAGCGTCTCGATGCGGCCGGCCGGCCCGGCGACGTCGAGCGTCCAGGTGCTGGCCGAGCCGGGCAGCAGCGTCGGCAGGTCGCGGTTGGTGACGAGCGCAGTCAGCGAGACCTGGCGGATGTCCTCGCGGTACGGCGCATTGCGCGGATCGACCAGCGACAGGAACACCTCCTGGCCGATGTAGGCCGAGCGCGGCCCTTCGAGGCGCTGGCGGCTCGACAGCAGCCGCGGTTCGCGCCGCAGCGTGTAGAACGCGCCGTGGTTGCGCGATTCCTCGTGGAAGGTGGCGTACAGCGGCAGGAAGCGCTGCTCGGCGACCTGCCCGGTGCCGAAGCCGGTGACGCTCTCGATCGTGTGGACCTCGTAGTCCATCGGCCGCGTGCGGTCGGGCACCGCATGGTGTTCCCAGCTGCCCGGGCCGAGCTGGATGCGGTCGAGCCGCTTCGGGAACAGGTTGATCGCCGGCGTGCAGTACAGCGCGAGGCTGTTGGCATCGACCAGCGATTCGAGCGCCGGCTCGCCGCGGCCGAACAGCAGCACGATCTCGCACTCGCTGCTGTCGACGCGCGCCAGCCGCCGCGCCAGGTCGGTGACCGAGAAGAACAGGAAGCGCTGCGGCAGCGCCGCGTACTCCTGCAGCAGGCGGTGCCCGCTGAAGCCGCGCAGCGTCTCGGGCAGCAGCGCCTGCTCGTCGTCGTAGCCGACGGCCTCGACCGACGCGGCGTCGGCATAGCCCTGGCTCGGCGAGCGTGAGGCACCGCCCTGCACCCAGCTCGCGAGGCTGGCGCCGAGCACCAGCTCGTGCAGCCGGAATGCCACGTCGTCGCCGGCGCTGATGTAGAAATCCAGGCGCTCCATCGGCAACTGGCTGAACTTCAGCCCGGCGCTCGCCTTCAGCCGGATGCGCAGGCCGCCGCGCACCTGGCGGGCCGGCGGCAGGTGCGCGATCGGCAGGTCGGGCGCGTGGGTGAAGTACTGCACCGTGTCGATCTCGACCGGCCACAGCGTCACGTCGTGCGCGGTGCGGAACTCGCAGCGCGTGTTCTGGCCGCGCACCGTCTCGCTGTGCAGCGCGCTGCCGCGCTTGACGGTGAAGCCGCGCGCGAGGTTCGGGTCCAGCGGGTCGGGCCGCATGCGCGCGATCATCGTCGACGGCATCGGCGACAGGAAGCCGGGGTACACGGTCTCGAGCAGGTGCTGGATCAGCCGCGGGTGCTCGGCGTCGATCTTCAGCTGCACGCGCGCGGCGAGGAAGGCGAAGCCCTCCAGCAGGCGCTCGACATACGGGTCGGTGACCTCGACGCCGTCCATCGACAGGCGGGCGGCGATCTTCGGGAATTCCTTCGCGAACTCGGCGCCGACCTCCTTCAGGTGGCCGAGTTCGTCGTTGTAC
>NZ_JBFUCB010000020.1:0-24447 GCF_056405435.1 Rhizobacter sp. P1_G5
GGGCAGGCCGGCCGCATCGGGCAGGCCGGCCGCATCGCCCAACGGCCGCCACGCGACGAGCGCCACCGCTGCCGCGAGCCCGCCCAGCACCTGCCAGCCGGCGGCCGCCGACCAGCCGCACACCCCGGCGACCAGGCCCAGCCCGCCGGCCAGCATCATCCCGCTGCCGACCCCGACGAAGACCCAGCCGGACCAGGCGCTGCGCTGGCGGCGCGCCAGTTCCGCCAGTGCCCAGGACGACGCACCGACCAGCACCCACGCACTCGCGACCCCGGCCAGCCCGCGCCACAGCAGCCAGGCGCGGTAGTCGTCGCCCAGGCCCATCGCGAGCGTGGTCAGCGCGGTGGCGAGCAGCCCGGCCCGCCCGACCACGCCGGCCGGCAGCGGCCAAGCCGCGCACAGCAGCGCACCGGCCAGGTAGCCCGCATAGTTGATGCTCGCGAGCCACGCCCCGTGCGGCAGCGACAGCCCGGCGTCCTGCATCAGCGGCAGCAGCGGCGTGAACGCGAAGCGGCCGATGCCCATCCCGCTGGCCAGGCACAGCGCGCCGACCAGCGCGGCATGGACGGCGCTGCGGGGGGAGGAGGTCGAGTTCGGCATGCCTGCATGCTAGTCACCGCGCCTGTTCCGCGATATTGAATTATTCCGAACGACTTGTTCTGGAAAGGCGAACAGGACGGGCGCCGGCGTGGCAGCATCGCGGCATGGACCTCGAATCCCTCTCCATCTTCCGGACGGTGGTGCACGAAGGCGGCATCCTGAAGGCGGCGCGCAAGCTGCACCGCGTGCCGTCCAGCGTGACGACGCGCATCCAGCAGCTCGAGGCCTCGCTCGGTGCCGAGCTGTTCCACCGCGACCGGCAGCGCCTGCACCTGTCGCCGCGCGGGCAGGTACTGCTCGACTACGCGGATCGCCTGCTGAGCCTGTCGGACGAGGCACGCCAGGCGGTGGTCGGCGGCGCCCCGAGCGGCGTGCTGCGCATCGGCGCGCTCGAGAGCACCACTGCGAGCCGGCTGCCCGCGGTGCTGGCCGCCTACCACCGGCGCTACCCGGAGGTGCGCGTCGAGCTGAGCACTGGCACCAACGATGCGCTGCTGGCGGCGCTGGTGGCGCGCCGCATCGATGCTGCCTTCATCGTCGAGGCGCCGGCCGACCGCTCGCTCGCGACGATGCCGCTGTTCCGCGAGCGGCTGGGGATCATCTCGGCGGCCTCGCACGCACCGATCGTGCGGGCGCAGGACGTGCAGGGCGACTCGGTGATCAGCTTCCCCGACGGCTGCGCCTACCGCCGCGTGCTGATGCGCTGGCTCGGCGACCGGCGCATCGCGTCGATGCGCATCCTCGAACTGAGTTCGTACCATGCGATCGTCGCCTGCGTGGCGGCCGGCACCGGCATCGCGCTGGTGCCGCAGGCGGTGCTCGCGACGCTGCGCAGCCCGCCGGTGCTGTGGCATCCGCTGCCGAAGGTGCATGGCGAGCGGGTCACGCCGCTGGTGTGGCGGGCCGGCGAGGTGCCGTCGGCGCTGGCGGCGCTGCAGGTTTCGTTGCGCAATGCCTGAATCCAGGGCCGGTGCGAGCCCGTCCGGCCGCCACCCCGCATAACATCGCTGCATCGCCGACGGCACGCACAGTGCCGCGGCCCCTCGGGAGGATGTATGAAACCGATTCAAACCGGGCGCCTCGCCGCGCTCATGCTGACCCTCGCCATGTCGGCGGGGGTCCTGGCCCAGACGCAGGCCCAGGCTGCCGCACCAACGCGTGCTGCCGCGTCGGGCGGCTTCAGCTATGCCACCGGGCCGGCCCCGGCCTGGGTCGTGCCCGCTGCCGAAGCGCCGCAGGCCTCGGTCGACCGCAGCTCGATGCACTACCGCGTCATCGACCGCCAACTGCTCGCCGATGGCAAGTCGATCTGGGACTACAACCATGTGGTGCGCGTCATCGACACCGACGCCGGCCTGTCCGTCGCGTCGCAGATCGAGCTCGAGTTCGACCCCAGCTACCAGACCTTCACGCTGCATCACCTCGACCTGGTGCGCAACGGCAAACGCATCGCCAAGCTGGACCGCCGCCGCATCCAGCTGATGCAGCGTGAGACGCAGCTCGAGCGGCGCATGGTCGACGGGCGCGTGACGGTGTCGATCGTGCTGGACGACGTGCGGGTCGGTGATGAAGTGGATTTCGCCTACTCGGTGCGGGGTGCGAACCCCGTGTTCGGCGGCAGGTTCGTCGCGCTCGAGGCCTTGTCGTCGCAGCGCGGTCCGGTGCAGGCCTACCAGGTGCGCCTGGTCGCACCGGTCGAGCGGGCGCTGCAGGTGCGAGTCGGCCCGGCCGACGTGACGAGCGTGGCCCAGGTGCGCAACGGCCGGCGCGAGACGGTGTGGCGCCGTGTCGCGGTGCCGCGCTTCAGCCCCGATGCCAACGCCGGCTTCAGCGTGGCCGCAGCCCAGCTGTGGCAGGCCAGCGAGTTTGCCGACTGGGCCGAGGTGGCGCGCTGGGGCCAGGGGCTGTTCGCGGCGCTGCCGGCCGGCGCACGGGTGGACGCCGTGATCCAGGACATCCGTGACAAGGAGGCCGCGCCCGCCGACCGGGTGCGCGCCGCGCTGCGCTTCGTGCAGCAGGAGGTGCGTTACTTCGGCACCGAGATCGGCAGCAGCTCGCACCAGCCCGCCGCGCCCGACAAGGTGATCGAGCAACGCTTCGGCGACTGCAAGGACAAGGTCGCGCTGCTGGTGGCGCTGCTGCGCAAGCTCGACGTTCCGGCAACGCCGGTGTTGGTGTCGATGACGGCGCGCGGGCGCGTCGAGGGCATGCTGCCCGGCCCGCTGGCCTTCGACCATGTGATCGCCCGCGTCGAGCTCGAAGGGAAGACCTACTGGTTGGACGCGACGCGCAGCCGCCAGACCGGACCGCTGGAGGGCCGCCAGGCGGTCGATTTCGGGCTCGGCCTGCCGTTGACCGGCTCGACCACTGCCCTGGTCGCGTTGCCGGACGCGGTGGACACGGACCGCCAGGTGGTCGAGGACAGCCTGCGTTTCGAGCGTTTCGACACCGACCCGGTGCTGGAATCGCGGATCACGTTCCGCGGGATCCTCGCCGAGTCGTTCCGGGATATCGTCACCACGCAAGGTCGCGAGGCCTTGCAGACGCGACTGGCCGCGCCCTACCTGCGCCTGTACCCGAAGGCCAAGGGCCAGGGCTCGATGGAGGTCGTCGATTCGCAGGTCGACGATGCGGTCACCTTCGTCCAGCGCTTCAGCGTGCCGGAGTTCTGGCGCTTCCCGGACGAGCGCGTGCTGGTCGCCGACATTGGCTACTGGGCCACCGCCGACGTGATGATGGTTGCCAAGGCGGAGGCACGGCGCGATGCCTATACGGGCGCACTCCCGGGCACCTACCGGCACACGGTGACGCTGGATTTCCCGGACGACGTGACGGCGCGGCCGGTGACGCAAATCGTGAACGAAGGCGACGCCCATTTCACGTGGAAGGGCACGTTCGATGCCGACCGCAAGCATGCGGACTATCGCTCGGTGYTGCGCGTGTCGGCAGACCAGATCGAGGCTGCGGCGTGGCCGGGCTACATGGAGAAACTCAACAAGCTGTGGCCCAGGCTGGCGGCGACGGTGTCGATCTCGCCGCTGTCGCCCACCGACCTCGACAAGTTGCGTGCCGATCTGCAAGGACTGGACGACGGCCTGCGCACCAAGCGGTTGAAGGCGAAGACGCGCATCCAGGCGGAAGCGCACGGGCGCGTCGCGCTGCTGTCTGCGCAACTGGCCGCGAAGCGCCTGTCGCCGACGCTGCAGGCCCAGGCGCTGACGGCGCGCGGCATCCAGTACGACCACCTGGGCCGGCTGGCCGACGCGAAACGCGACTTCGCGCGATCGCTCGAGCTGGCGCCGGACGTTGCCGAAACGCAGAACGCCGCGGCCGTCAATGCGGTCGCGTTGCGCGAACTGCCACGCGCCGTGGCGCTGACCGGCAGCGTGCTCGAGCGCGATCCACGGGACACCGAGGCGCGGCGGGTGCGGGCGATGGCCCGCTACTTCCAGCAGGATTTCGATGCCGCGCAGGCCGACCTCGACGAGATGCTGGCCGACCGGGCCGTCGTGCGACGGGGTTACCCGGTGCTGTGGTTGGCGCTGGCCATGCGTCAGGCCGGGCGCGACCCGTCCGCGCTGGCAACACGCTATCCGTCGGACCAGCTGCCCACCGACTGGCCGCGGCCGCTGGTGGACTACGCGCTGGGCTCGCTCTCGGCCGATGCGCTGATCGACGCGGCACGGGCCACGAAGTCGCCCGAGGAGTCGCTGTGCGAGGCCTACTTCTACATCGGCGAGCGCTACGAGGCCGAGGGCAAGCGCAGCCGCGCGAGAGACTACTGGCGCAAGAGCGTCGACCAGGGTGTGCTGGAGTTCTTCGAGGACCAGGCCGCCCGCCTGCGCTTGGCTGAACCGGCGTGATCTCCTAAAGTCGGGCGCCGGCAGCCGGCGCTGTCGGGAACACACCGGAGCAAACCATGGCCGAGACCGACTTCGAGATCCTCGACGAGCGATTCCGCAGCTGCGTGCGCACCAGCGCCCGCGTCGACACGCTGCACCAGGGCATGCGCTGGGCCGAGGGGCCGGTCTACGTGCCGGCCGGGCGCTACCTGCTGTGGAGCGACATCCCGAACGACCGGATGCTGCGCTGGGACGAGACCGACGGCCGCGTCAGCGTGTTCCGCGCACCGTCCAACTTCGCGAACGGCAACACGCTCGACCGCCAGGGCCGGCTCGTCACCTGCGAGCACGGCTCGCGCAGCGTCGCCCGCACCGAGCACGACGGCCGCGTCACGACGCTGGTCGACCGGGTGCAGGGCCGGCGGCTGAACAGCCCGAACGACCTGGTCGTGAAGTCGGACGATTCCATCTGGTTCACCGACCCGGCCTACGGCATCGATTCGGACTACGAAGGCCACCGCGGCGAAAGCGAGACCGGCGGCTGCCACGTCTACCGGCTCGACCCGCGCAGCGGCGAGTGCGTGCGCGTCGCCGACGACTTCGTGCGGCCCAACGGCCTCGCGTTCTCGCCCGATGAATCGAAGCTCTACATCGTCGACAGCGGCGCCACGCACCAGCCGGGCGGGCCGCGCCACATCCGCGTGTTCGACGTCACGGCGCGCGGCGGGCTCGCGGGCGGCGAGGTGTTCGCCACCTGCAGCGCCGGGCTGTTCGACGGGTTCCGCGTCGACGAGGCCGGCCGGCTGTGGTGTGGCGCGGCCGACGGCGTGCACTGCCTCGCGCCCGACGGCACGCTGCTCGGCAAGGTGAAGACGGCCGAGCGCGTCGCCAACGTCGTGTTCGGCGGGCCGAAGCGCAACCGGCTGTTCCTGTGCGCGACCAGCTCGCTGCTGTCGGTGCTGCTGCCGGTCAACGGCCTCAAGACGTTCTGACTGACGTTCTGATCCGTCCGCTGCACGGCCTGTCCGCCCCGCCGTGCGGCCTGTCGCACCGCGATGGCGTTTCGTCGCGCCGTCCGTAGAGTCCCCCGTTCGTCCCTCGTTTCCCCCACCTCCCCACGCAGATCCTGCATGCTGACCATCGCCCAGCTGTCGCACACCTATGCCAACGGCACCCGCGCCCTCGATGACGTGACGCTCGACATCCCGCGCGGCATGTTCGGCCTGCTCGGGCCGAACGGCGCCGGCAAGTCCTCGCTGATGCGCTGCCTCGCGACGCTGCAGCAGCCGAGCGCCGGGCGCATCGCGTTCGACGGCATCGACGTGCTGGCCGAACCGGCGCGGCTGCGGGCGGTGCTGGGCTACCTGCCGCAGGACTTCGGCGTCTACCCGCGCGTGTCGGCCTGGGACATGCTCGACCACCTGGCCGTGCTGAAGGGCGTGGCCGGGCGCGGCGAGCGGCGCGAGACGGTCGATTCGCTGCTGCAGCAGGTCAACCTGTGGGACGTGCGCAAGAAGGCGATCGCCGGCTTCTCCGGCGGCATGCGCCAGCGCTTCGGCATCGCGCAGGCGCTGATCGCGAACCCGCGGCTGATCATCGTCGACGAGCCGACTGCCGGCCTCGACCCGGAGGAGCGCAACCGCTTCAACAACCTGCTGGCCGAGATCGGCGAGAACGTGGTCGTGATCCTGTCGACGCACATCGTCGACGACGTGACCGACCTGTGCCCGCGGATGGCGATCCTGGTCGGCGGGCGCATCGTGCGCACCGGAACGCCGCAGGCGCTGATCGCCGAGATGGCCGGCCGCGTCTGGCAGGGCGAGGTCGCCAAGGAGGAGCTCGCCGACGCGCGCAGCCGCATGGACGTGATCGCGACCCGGCTGCGCGGCGGCCGGCCGGTCGTGCACGTGCTGGCCGACGACGCGCCGGCACCGGGCTTCACGCCGGTGGAGGCGGGGCTGGAGGATGTGTATTTCTCGACGCTGCACCAGCACCGCAGCGCATCGGCCGGGGTGGCGGCAGGAGCCTCGGCATGAGCGGCAGCATGCTGATGCACGTCGCGCGCTTCGAGGCGCGCTACCAGCTGAAGAGCCCGGTGTTCTGGGTCGGCTGCCTGATGTTCTTCCTGCTGACCTTCGGCTCGGTCACGGTCGACACGATCCAGATCGGCAGCCGCGGCAACGTGCACCTGAACTCGCCGTTCGCGATCCTGCAGACGCTCGCGATCATGAGCCTGTTCGCGGTGTTCGTCGTCGTCGCGATGGTGTCCAACGTCGTGATCCGCGACGACGAGACCGGCTTCGCGCCGATCATCCGCTCGACGCTGCTCGGCAAGGGGGCGTACCTGGTGGGCCGCTTCCTCGGCGCGAACGGGGTCGCGCTGGGGGTGCTGGCCTCGATCCCGCTCGGCATCCTGGTCGGCGTCGCGATGCCGTGGGTCGACGCCGAGAAGGTCGGCGCGTTCCACCTCGCGCACTACCTGTACGCGCTGTTCGCATTCGGGTTGCCGACGCTGCTGATCGTGTCGGCGGTGTTCTTCGCGGCCGCCACCGCGACGCGCTCGATGATGTGGACCTACGTCTGCGCGGTCGGGATGCTGGTGCTGTACTTCGTGATGCGCGGGCTGCTGCGCAACCCGCAGTACGACAGCATCGCAGCGCTGCTCGACCCGTTCGGCCTGTCGGCGCTCAGCATCGTCACCAAGTACTGGACGGCCGCCGAGCGCAACACGCTGCTGCCGGCGATGACCGGGCCGATGCTCGCGAACCGGCTGCTGTGGTCCGGCATCGCGCTCGCGGTGTTCGCGCTGACCTGCCGGCTGTTCCGCTTCGAGGAGCGTGCGCCGGTGGGGAAGACGCCGAAGAGGGCACCGAAGAAGTCGAAGGACGCCGCCGAACAAACCGCAAGGCCGACCGCAATCGGCGCGCTGCCTGCCGCGCGCGCCGATGCCCCGACGCGCCGCGCCCAGCTGTGGCGCCTGGCCCGCTTCGACATGGCCTTCGTGTTCCGCAGCCCGGCGTTCTTCGTGCTGCTCGGCATCGGCGTGCTGAACGCCGGTGGCTCGCTGTGGTTCAGCGGCGAGTGGTACGGCAGCGGCTCCTGGCCGGTCACGCGCCTGATGGTGCAGACGCTGGACGGTGCGTTCACGCTGATGCCGATCATCATCGCGATCTTCTATGCGGGCGAGCTTGTGTGGCGCGACCGCGAGCGTCGCATGCACGAGATCGTCGACGCGACCGCCGCACCCGACTGGGCGCACCTGCTGCCGAAGATCGTCGCGATCGCGCTGGTGCTCGCGGCCAGTGCGCTGGTCGCGGTGCTGACCGGCATGCTGGTGCAGGCCTTGAAGGGCTACACCCGCTTCGAGCCGGTGGCCTACCTGCTGTGGTTCGTGCTGCCGATGACCGTCGGTGCGCTGCTGCTGGCGGTGCTCGCGGTGTTCGTGCAGGTGCTGGTGCCGCAGAAGTTCATCGGCTGGGGCGTGATGCTGCTCTACATCGTCGCGTCGGTCGCGTTGTCGGCGGCGGGCTTCGAGCACAACCTCTACAACTACGGCGGCACGCCGCGGGTACCGCTGTCGGACATGAACGGCCTGGGGCGCTTCTGGATCGCGCAGGCCTGGTTCGAGGTCTACTGGGGTGGGTTCGCACTGGTGCTGGCGGTGCTGTCGCACGCGCTGTGGCGACGCGGCGCGAACCTGGCGCTGCGCCCGCGCCTGGCCCACATGGGCCACCACCTGCATGGCGGGGCCGGCGCGCTGCTGGCGCTCGGGCTCGTGGTGTGGATCGCGAGCGGCGGCTGGATCTACTACAACACCAACGTGCTGAACGCCTACGTGACGCAGCCTCAGCGCGACGCGCAGCTGGCCCAGTACGAGCGCGACTTCCTGCCGTTCGAGAAGCTGCCGCAGCCGCGCATCACTGCCGTCACGCTCGATGTGCAGCTGTACCCGCGCGAGGCACGTGCGGTGACGACCGGCAGCTACGTGCTGCGCAACCGCACCGGCGCGCCGGTCGACACGCTGCACCTGCTGTGGCCCGAGCGCACGACGCTCGACCGTGTGGAGCTGCCCGGTGCGACGCTGCAGCGCGAGTGGGCGAAGGAGCACTACCGCATCTACAAGCTCGAGCCGGCGATGCAGCCGGACGAGACGCGGGTGCTGCGCTTCGCGATGACGCTGGAAGAGCGCGGTTTCCCGAACGCACAGCCGCTGACGCGGCTGGTTGCCAACGGCAGCTTCGTCAACAACGCCGAGATCACGCCGGCGATCGGCATGTCGCGCAACGGGCTGCTGACCGACCGCGCGAAGCGCCGCAAGCACGGCCTGCCGCCGGACCTGCGCCCGCCGACGCTGGAGGATGAATCGGCACGGGCCGACAACGGCTTCCGCAAGGACAGCGACTGGGTCGACGCCGACATCACCGTGACGACCGACGCCGACCAGACCCCGATCGCACCGGGCTACACCGTCAGCGACACGACGGCGAACGGGCGGCGCACCGCGCACTTCAAGCCGGACGCGCCGATCAACCACTTCTTCTCGATCCAGTCGGCACGCTATGCGGTGCTGCGCGACCGCTGGAAGGAGGTCGACCTGGCGGTCTACCACCAGCCCGGGCACGAGTTCAACACCGACCGGATGATGCAGGCGATGAAGCTGTCGCTCGAGCTCTTCAGCGAGAAGTTCTCGCCGTACCAGTTCCGCCAGGCGCGCATCCTGGAGTTCCCGTCGTACGCCGACTTCGCGCAGTCGTTCGCCAACACGATCCCGTACTCGGAGAACATCGGCTTCATCTCGCGGCTGACCGACCCGCAGAAGATCGACGTGGTGACCTATGTGACGGCGCACGAGATCGGCCACCAGTGGTGGGGCCACCAGCTGGTGCCGAGCTCGCAGCAGGGCGGCGAGCTGCTGGTCGAGAGCTTCGCGCAGTACTCGGCGCTGCTGGTGATGGAGAAGATGTACGGGCGCGACCAGATCCGCCGCTTCCTGAAGTATGAGCTCGACCGCTACCTGCGCCAGCGCGGCGGCGAGGTGGTGGAGGAGCTGCCGCTCGCGCGCGTCGAGAACCAGGGCTACATCCACTACCAGAAGGGCTCGCTCGCGATGTACTGGCTGAAGGAGGTGGTCGGCGAGGCGGTGCTGAACCGGGCGCTCGCGAAGCTGCTGAAGGCGTACGCTTTCAAGGCCGCGCCGTACCCGAACAGCCGCGACTTCCTGCGCATCCTGCGTGCCGAGGCCGGGCCGCAGCACGATGCGCTGATCACCGACCTGTTCGAGAAGATCACGCTGCTTGACCTGAAGGCGACCGCCGCGACCGCGACGAAGCGCGCCGACGGCCGCTACGACCTGGTGCTGGAGGTCGAGGCGCGCAAGCTCTACGCCGACGGCAAGGGCCAGGAGACCGAGGCCCCGCTCGACGAGCCGGTGGACATCGGCATCTTCAGCGCCGAGCCGGGCAAGGAGGGCTTCGGCGCGGACTCGGTGCTGCATTTCGAGCGCCGGCCGGTGCGCAGCGGCAAGCAGTCGATCACGCTGGTGGTCGACAAGGCGCCGGCCTTCGCCGGGGTCGACCCGTACAACAAGCGCATCGACCGGATCTCGGAGGACAACCTCGTGAAGGTCGAGTTGAAGCAAGCCGTGAAGTAATGCTTGACGAACCGGTAAAGAGTTTTTACGATCCGCGCCTTGCTTGAAAAAGCGCAACGAATCAACGAATCCGAGGACGCCACCGTGATCAGCCGCCACCTTCCCCGTCACCTGCAGCAAGCCGCCCGCGCATCGGGCGAGTGCTTCTGCGTGGCGATGGGCATGGGGGCAGGCAAGGGTTACGGCAACGATCGACGGCATCCGGGAGAAGGCAGGGCGTAGGCCCACCCTTCGACTCTGTTCACAGAGGCCCGGATTCCGCGATGGATCCGGGCCTTTCTGCTTTTCGAGCCTGGTTTTGAATGCACCACCCGCTCCACTTCGGGTGTGCCCTTGCCCTCCGCGACCGCACGAAATGGTGTTGGCGGCGCGGGATGTGCGCGGTCCGGACCCGGACCCCGTGCAGCGAGACACCACTTCCGACGGGATGCTCGCGCTTGGACACAGCCGAAGTGCAGTGGATGCTGCGGTCCCTGCCCTGAACGACATACCGCGCGGCGCGATGCCGCGCGGCCAGGGCCAGGGGGTTCGACTCCCCCGCCGCGGCATCAGGCTGTCACCCGCTCCCAGGTGAGGCCGTGTTTCGCGAGGTACTTGCGCAGCCGGTCGGCGTCGTTGACGACGCTGCGCTGCCGGCGCGAGACGTCGAACAGCTGACGCCCCGCCTCCGACAGGGTGCGCGAGCGGCGGCACAGCTGCACGACGGCCTGCAGCTGCAGCCGGTCGAACAGGTCGAGTGCCTGCGCGGCATCGCCCAGCAGGGCATCGAGGTCGACGGCATCGTGCGCCGGCGCATCGCCCGCGTGGTGCTGCCACAGCCAGCGCAGCCGCTGCAGCTCGGCATCGACCAGCGCCGACGAGATGCGCCCGCCGTCGGCCAGCGTCGCCAGCCGCGTGATGCTGGCCGACAGGTCGCGGAAGTTGCCGCGCCACAGCGCCTCGGGCGACTGGGCGAAGCGCAGGTACTGCAACCGGGCCTCGGCGTTGAAGCGCACCGCGCGGCCGTTCTCGGCGGCCACGCGTGCGAGCAGGTGCTCGACGTTCGGCTCGATGTCTTCCGGCCGCTGCGCGAGGCCCGGCAGCACGTAGCTCCACAGGTTGATGCGGGCGTACAGGTCTTCGCGGAAGCGGCCCTCGGCCACGTCGATGCGCAGGTCGCGGTTGGTGCCGACCATCAGCTGGAAGTCGCTCGCCACCTCGCGGTCGCTGCCCATCGGGTAGAAGCGCTTCTCCTCCACCGCCTTCAGCAGCATCGCCTGCTCGTCCAGGCCCAGCTCTCCGATCTCGTCCAGGAACAGCACGCCGCCATGCGCGCTGCGCAGCAGGCCGGCGCGCTCGGCAGCCGCGCCGGTGAACGCGCCCTTGCGGTGGCCGAACAGCGTGGAGGCGGCGCCGTCGCCGTGCAGCGTCGCGCAGTTGACCTCGACGAACTCGCCGCTCACCTGGTGGCGCGACTTCTTCAGCTCGAACATGCGCCGCGCGAGGTGCGACTTGCCGGCGCCGGTCGGCCCGGTCAGCAGGATCGGCGCGCGCGAGCGCACGGCCACGCGCTCGATCTCGTCGATCAGCGCGTTGAAGGCGCGGTTGCGGGTCGCGATGCCGTCCTTCAGGAAGTCGACCGCGTCCTGCTGTGCCTGGTGGAAGCGCTTGGCGAGCCCGTCGTAGCGCGACAGGTCGAGGTCGATCAGCGTCAGGCTGCCGGGGTTGTCGTGCGTCTGCTTCTTCGGCGGCGCGGTCTGCAGCAGCACACCGGGGATGAAGCGCGACTCGATCATCAGGAACATGCAGATCTGCGCGACGTGCGTGCCGGTGGTGATGTGGGCGCGGTACTGCTCGCGCTCGGTGTCGAAGGGGTAGGCGCGCACCCAGTCGTAGAGCGCGCCGTACATCTCGCCGAAGTCCCAGGGGTCGGCCACGTCCATCGGGATCAGGTTGACCAGCGTCTCGGGCGAGACCGAGGCGATGTCGCGCTGCACCTGCTGCGCGAGGCCGAGGTGGCGCGGCGTGTGGATCAGCTCGATGCGGTGCACGACGACGTCGGGCTGCTGGACCAGCGAGACCGTCGGGCGCCACTTCTCCCAGCGGCCGGCACCTTGGCCGGCATCGAGCTGGGTGCCGAGGAAGCCGATGACGACGGTGTGCTTCATGTGCTGAATTGCTAAGAGGCTAGCGATGATTCTAGATTCTGGCTGTTCTGGTTCAAGCATCCCGATCCAATCGGGCCGGGATACTTGAAGAAACTCCTTGTGCGACAAGCACTTGCGAGGAGGCGAGAGCCCAAGGCAACACGCTGGCACGAGCGCTGCAATGGAAGTGCTGTCCTGACGCAAACGAAGAGTGCAATGGCCAGGGGTTGAGGCGAAGGCCTGCCCCGCTGGCGCAGGGGATCCGGGGTGTGACAGCCCTGTCGGTGTCCTGCGTACCGCGCTTCGGGAACGTCGGGTGTGAGGGCAGTCAGGTGAACGCACGCAAGTCGCGCCGGGTTCGAGTCCCGGGCTGCCCACCATCTGTAGCTCAGCTTGGTAGAGCAACTCGTTTTCAACGAGTCCGTCGCGGGTTCGACTCCCGCCAGGAAAGCTGGCCGAAAGGCCATGGTTGTGCCGGGTCGAAAGACCCATGCCGAACGCGGAAGACAGCCGGCGAGTCCGGAACGATTCCGTCAGCAGCGGCGGCCCGCACTGGGAAACCGGTCGGCCCTTGCCTGCACCCCTCGCCACGGCCGCGGTCGTGTCGAGCGTTGCAAGGCCAGCGGTCGGTGCGATCCCCGTCCGCCGACGCTGCTGTAACGGCACCTATTCGATGAGAAGAACGAGGAGAAGAAGATGTTGATGTTCGAACGTGTGATGGTGAAGAAGAGCGAACGTGGCCTGCTGCTGCGCAACGGCGATTTCGAGCGCGTGCTGGCGCCCGGCCGGCACTGGGTGTTCAAGGGGCTGGACCGCCTGCGCGTCGAGACCTTCGCGCTCGACCAGCCTGCGTTCACGCACGGCCTGGCCGACTACCTGATGGCCAAGGAGCCCGAGGTGGTCGCGGCCGAGTTCGTCAAGGTCGAGCTGTCGGAGACGCAGGTGGGCCTGCGCAGCGACAACGGCGTGCTGGTCGAAGTGCTCGCGCCCACCACGCGCCGCCTGTACTGGAAGGGCCTGGTGGATGTCACGGTGGACGTCGTAGACCTGGCGGCCGGTGCCGAGCTGTCGCCTGTGCTGACGGCTCGCCTGGTGCAGACGCAGGCGCGCAGCCGCGGCGTGTCCGGCCTGGCCGGCGTGTTGCAGGTTCAGGTGAACGAGTTCTCGGCCGGCATCCTGTGGATCGACGGCAAGGTCGATCGCGTGCTCGGTGCGGGTTCGTACGCGTTCTGGAAGTTCAACCGCACGGTCTCGGTCGACCTGGTGGACCTGCGCCTGCAGGCGGTCGACGTGAGCGGCCAGGACATCCTGACGCGTGACAAGGTCAGCCTGCGCCTGAACCTGGCGGCCACCTACCGGATCACCGACGTGCTGAAGGCGTACACGCAACTGCAGAAGCCCGCCGAGCACCTGTACCGAGAACTGCAGTTCGGCCTGCGCGCCGCGGTGGGAACCCGCAGCCTCGACGAGTTGCTGGAGAACAAGGCGGTGATCGACGAGGTCGTGACCGGCCATGCGCGTGCCAAGCTCGCGGACTACGGCCTGGCGCTGGAGAGTGTCGGCGTGAAGGACATCGTGCTGCCCGGCGAGATGAAGACCATCCTGTCGCAGGTGGTCGAGGCGCAGAAGGCGGCGGAAGCCAACGTGATCCGGCGCCGCGAGGAAACGGCGGCCAGCCGCTCGTTGCTCAACACGGCCAAGGTGATGGAGGACAACCCCACCGCGCTGCGCCTGAAGGAGCTGGAGACGCTGGAGCGCGTGGCCGAACGGATCGACAAGATCTCGGTGTTCGGCGGATTGGAAGGCGTGCTGAACGGGCTGGTGAAGCTGGCCTAGAGGAAACGAAATGGAAACCATGAAGAACTACGACACCGAAACCATCGAAGGCGGCGTGCCCGTCAAGATGTGGACCCGCGGCGTGCCCGTCGAGGCCGAGGCGAAGAAGCAGCTCGCGAACGCGGCGCGCCTGCCGATCGTCTTCAAGCACGTCGCGGCGATGCCCGATGTGCACCTGGGCATCGGCGCGACCGTCGGCTCGGTGATCCCGACGCTGCGCGCGATCATCCCGGCCGCGGTCGGCGTCGACATCGGCTGCGGGATGATGGCCTGCAAGACCACGCTGCGCGCCGAAGACCTGCCGGACAACCTGGGCCCGCTGCGTTCGGCGATCGAGCGCTCGGTGCCGCACGGCTCGACGCCGCGCCACCGTGGCCGCGACCAGGGCAGCTGGGAGAACCCGCCCGAGACCGTCGACCAGGTGTGGGCGACGCTCGTCGACGAGTTCGATGCCTTGTGCGAGCTGCACCCGCGCCTGAAGAACACCAACAACCGCAAGCACCTGGGGACGCTGGGTGGCGGCAACCACTTCATCGAGGTCTGCCTCGACGGGGAGGGCGCCGTGTGGTTCATGCTGCACTCGGGCTCGCGCGGTGTCGGCAACGCGATCGGCACGCACTTCATCGAGCTGGCCAAGAAGGATGCCGAACAGCACCAGCGCAACCTGCCCGACCAGGACCTGGCGTACTTCGAGGAAGGTGCGCAGTACTTCGGCGACTACGTGCGCGGCGTCGGCTGGGCGCAGAAGTTCGCGGCGCGCAACCGCGAGGTGATGATGACCAACCTGATCGCCACCGTGCGCCAGGTGATCGCGAAGCCGTTCGAGACGCACGTCGAGGCCGTCAACTGCCACCACAACTATGTGCAGCAGGAACGCCACTTCGGCGAGGACGTGTTCGTCACCCGCAAGGGGGCGGTCAGCGCGAAGCGCGGCCAGCTGGGGATCATTCCGGGCAGCATGGGTGCGCGCAGCTTCATCGTGCGCGGCCTGGGCAACCCGGAGAGCTTCGAGAGCTGCAGCCACGGTGCCGGCCGCGTGATGAGCCGCACGAAGGCGAAGAAGCTGTTCAGCGTGGCCGACCATGCGAAGGCGACCGAAGGCGTCGAGTGCCGCAAGGACGCGGACGTCATCGACGAGATCCCGATGGCCTACAAGGACATCGACGCGGTGATGGAAGCACAGAAGGACCTCGTGGAGGTCGTGCACACGCTGAAGCAGGTGGTGTGCGTGAAGGGGTGAGGGGAGGAGTGATGAAGAGCGGAAAGCAGCGCCGCGCCGAGATCAAGGCGCGGCGCATCCAGCGCGCGGCGCGCAGCAACATCGATTGCTTCACGCCGGTGCGGGTCCTTCCCGTGGGGGCGGTTGCCGCCGATCCGCAGCAACTGCTTCACAACAACACGTACGGCCAGCTTCCGCTGTTCTATGTCGACCGCGCGTTCAGTTGCCGAGATTGCAACCGGGCCGAGGTGTGGACGGCCAAGCAGCAGAAGTGGTGGTACGAGATCGCGAAGGGCAACATCTACAGCCAGGCCGTTCGCTGCCGGCCTTGCCGGCGCATCGAACAGGCGCGCGTCGAAGCGGCTCGAATCGTTGCGCAGGCCGGGCTGGCGCAAAAGCAGGAAGCGATGGCCAACAGGAAATGAACATGATCGAACTCGACGGCGCCACCGGGGAGGGTGGCGGCCAGATCCTGCGCAGCGCACTGGCGCTCGCGATGTGCACCGGCCGGGGCGTTGCCCTCCAGAACATCCGCGCGCGCCGGCCCAAGCCGGGCCTGATGCGCCAGCACCTTGCCTGCGTGCAGGCGGCGCAGGCCGTCAGCGGCGCGCGGGTGCAGGGCGCCGAAGCCGGCTCGATGTCGCTGGTCTTCGAGCCCGGCGCGGTGTGCGCCGGCGACCATGTCTTCAGCGTCGGCACGGCCGGCAGCGCGACGCTCGTCCTGCAGACCGTCTGGCCGGCGCTGATGTTGGCGAGCGGCACCAGTCGGTTGACGCTCACCGGCGGCACGCACAACCCGATGGCGCCGCCGTTCCACTTCATCGAGCGCTGCTATGCGCCGCTGCTGCAGCGCCTGGGCGCCGGCAGCCGGCTGCAGTTGCGCCGCCACGGCTTCTTTCCGGCCGGCGGCGGCGAGTTCGTCGCCGAGATCCTGCCGGCGCTGGGGGGGCTGCTGCCGTACGACCTGGTGGAGCGCGGCGCGTTGATCGCTGCCCATGCGGAAGCCCTGGCGGCGGCGGTGCCGCGCAGCGTGGCGTCGCGCGAGCTCGCGATCCTGCAGCGCGAGTTCGGCTGGCCCGATGACGCGTTGCAGGTGCCGGTGCTGCGCCAGAACGAGGGCCCGGGCAACGCGCTGATGGCGACGCTCGCGCACGAGCACGTCACCGAGCTGGTGATCAGTTTCGGCGAGCGTGGCCGCAGTGCCGAGGATGTCGCGCTGTCGCTCGCCGCGGAGCTGCGCGCGTACCAGGCCGGCAGCGGCGCTCTCGGCCCTCACCTGGCCGATCAATGGGTGCTGCCGCTTGCGCTGGCGGTGTGGCGCAGCGGCCGGCCGGCGCGCTTCAGCTGCACCGAGCTGACGGAACACGCGCGGACGAACTTCGCGGTGATCGAGCGCTTCCTGCCGCTGCGCATCATGACGCAGGGGCAGGAGGGCCACTGGTGCGTCACGGTCACGCCGCTCGGCGCGTGACGCCGGGTCAGCCCCGCAGCGCGTCGGCCAGCGCCTCGATCTCGAGCCGCTGGTGCAGCCGCACCAGCCAGCGCGCCGGGATGCCGGCCTTGCCGTAGTGCGCGCCGGCGAGCTGGCCGACGATGGCTGCCGTGGTGTCGGCATCGTCGCCGAGGTTGGCGGCGCGCAGCACCGCCGCCTCGAAGCTGTCGGTCTGCGCGAAGCACCACAGCGCGGCCTCCAGAGATGCGACGCAATAACCCGAGCCGGTGACCTGCGATTCGCGCTTGTGCAGGTACTCGCGGGCGGCGATCGCCTGCACCTTCGGCATCGTCGGCCTGGCCAGCCGGTTCGCGAGGATCGCGTCCTTCGGGTGGCCGTCGAGCGCGTGGCACAGCAACTCGGCGAACAGCGCGCAGCATTCCAGCGCCTCGGTCGCCGCATGCGTGGTGGCCGAGCTGCGGCGCGCCAGGTCGATCGCGGCCTGCTGGTCCGGGTGGCCGAACAGCACCGCCGGCGCGAGCCGCATCAGCGAGCCGTTGCCGGCGCTCATCGGGTCGGTGGAGCCGGCCATCGGGTTGCGCGTTACCAGGTAGCGCTGCAGCGCGCCCGAGACGGTGATGCCGATGTCGAAGCAGCTGCCGGTCGCGCTCAGGTAGCCGTGGTGCCACCAGTTCACGTAGCGGTTCATCTGGTCCTCGGCATCGAAGCCGCGGCATTCGACCAGGCTGGTCGCGAGGCACAGCGCCATCGAGGTGTCGTCGGTCCATTCGCCGGCCTTCAGCCCGAACGGACCGCCGCCGACCATGTCGGTGATCGGCTCGAAGCTGCCGCGGCGGCGGAACTCCAGCGTGGTGCCGACCGCGTCGCCGCAGGCCAGCCCGAGCAGGCAGCCGCGGTAGCGATCGAGCAGGGCGGCTTCCTGCCTCATCGCGGTGTCAGCCCCAGGAAGTGATCCAGCATGTGGAAGTGATCGTCGAGGAACTGGTCCTCGAGCGCGGGCAGTTCGCCGATCGGCGTCCACAGCGCTGCGGCCGCGTCGTCGCCGGCCACCACCTCGGGCAGCTCGCGCCCGCCGAGGTCGAAGTGGTGGGCATGCGTGATCGTGCGGCCGCGCTGGCTGCGGTCCGGGTGGTCGAACACCGCGGTTGCGCGCAGGCACTGGCGCATGCTGGCGTCGAGCAGGTGCAGCTGGGTCTCTTCGCGCAACTCGCGCAGCGCCGACTGGTAGGCGGTCTCGCGCTGCTCGATGAAGCCGCCCGGCACCGCGTACAGGCCCTTGCCCGGCGCCTGGCCGCGGCGCACCAGCAGCACGTGGCCGGCGCATTGCACGATCGAATCGACGGTGACGAACACCGGCGGGTAGGGCGCGGCGGACCACGAAGCCCGGTAGGCCTTCAGCATGCGCCACTCGGCGGCCAGTGCCTCGAACAGCGGCAGGCGCGACCAGGCGCGCAGGAAGCCGAGCGTGGTCGACGGGGCCTGGCCGACCAGCGCCGCGAGCGTCGCGTCGACATCGTCGGCCGCGCAGGCGAAGAACGCATCGCGCAGCGCGGTGCCGTCGGCCGCGGCGATGCGCGCGACGCTGTGCAGCCGCCAGCCCGGGAAGCCCTGCAGGTACTCGCTGGTGGCGTCCTTGAAGTGGCCGACCAGCCCGATCGAGCCGAGCCGCGGATCGGCCCGCTTCGCGATCTGCGCCTGCACGCCCTCGTGCACCGCCTTCAGCCAGCGCGTCTCGTCGTAGTAGTCGCGCACCGGCAGGAACTCGATGCGGCTGCGCTCGTCCTCCGGCAGCGCGAGCCGGATCATCTCGGCGCGCTCCTCCCAGGTGAACGGGTTCTTCGGCGAGCGTGCCTGGTGGGCCGAGCCGATCACGACGACGACCCGCGGCGCGATCGCCAGCGCCTGGTTCAGCAGCGCCAGGTGCCCGTTGTGGAACGGCTGGAAGCGGCCGATGTAGACGGCCGTGTCGTGGTGCAGGCCCTGCGCGGCGGTTGGGTGGGACGGGACGGTTCTCATGGGATGTGCGCTGCGATGGGCATCTGCCGTCCGCTGCCGAAGGCACGGGGGCGGACGCGGATGATGGGGGGCGCCTGGCGCCGCTTGTATTCGTTGCGGGCGATCATGCGCCGCACCCGCTCGACCAGCGCACGGCCCTCGTCGCTGCGCTGCAGCTGCGCGACGAAGGCGGCCGACTGGGCGCGCTCGCGCGGCGCAAGCCGATCGCCTTCGATCAGCAGCTTCAGCACCTCGTCCAGCACCTCGTACGGCGGCAGGCTGTCGGTGTCCTTCTGGCCCGGCGCGAGCTCGGCCGACGGCGGCTTGTCGATGATGGCGGTCGGGATCAGCTCGCGGCCGGCGGCCTCGTTGACGTGGCGCGACAGCGCGAACACCTCCGTCTTGTAGAGGTCGCCGATCAGCCCGAGGCCGCCGTTGGTGTCGCCGTACAGCGTGCAGTAGCCGACCGAGATCTCCGATTTGTTGCCGGTGGTCAGCAGCAGGTGGCCGAAGCTGTTCGAGTAGGCCATCAGCGCGGTGCCGCGGATGCGCGCCTGCAGGTTCTCGTGCGACAGGCCTCGCAGCGGCTTGCCGAAACTGCGCTCGAACTGCGCGCCGTAGCCGTCGACCAGCTCGGCGATCGGGTGCGTGAAGAGCTCGATGCCGAGGTTGTGGCACAGCGTGACCGAGTCGTCCACCGAGCCGGCCGACGAGTAGTGCGAGGGCATCGTCACCGCGCTGACGTTCTGCGGACCGAACGCCTGCGCGGCGAGTGCCAGCGTCAACGCGCTGTCGATGCCGCCCGACGAGCCGACCACGGCTTGCTTGAAACCGCAGCGCCGCGCGTAGTCGGTGAGGCCGAGCACGATCTGCGCCTGGTAGAACGCCATCGTCGGCAGGCCGGCCGCCGGTACCGGCGGTGGCGTGTCGCCGGCGAGCGTCAGGAAGCGGCCGTGTGCGAAGCGCAGCGTCGTCACGTCCTCGACGAAGCGATGGGCCTCGTAGACCACGCGGCCGTCGGCCTCGGTCGCGAACGACGCGCCGTCGAACACCAGCTGGTCGTGGCCGCCGATCTGGTTGACGTAGAGGATCGGCAGTCGGTGGCGGCGGCTCGCGTCGCCGAAGATCTGGTGGCGCTGCTCGCGCTTGCCGATCTCGGACGGGCTCGCGTTGATCGAGACGACCAGGTCGGGCGCGGCGTCGCGCATGCGTTCGAACGGGTTCACCGCGTAGTCGTCGGCGACATCGTTCCAGCCGTCCTCGCAGATCATCATGCCGACCTGCGTGTCGCCGATGCGCAGTACCTTGGCGACATCGGGGCCGGGCTCGAAGTGGCGGCGCTCGTCGAAGATGTTGTAGGTGGGCAGCAGCTGCTTCGCGTAGCGCAGCACGAT
Organism: Rhizobacter sp. P1_G5; assembly: GCF_056405435.1. NCBI lineage: Bacteria > Pseudomonadati > Pseudomonadota > Betaproteobacteria > Burkholderiales > Sphaerotilaceae > Rhizobacter > Rhizobacter sp. P1_G5. The sequence goes on from NZ_JBFUCB010000020.1 coordinate 20,116, forward strand.
CGTGCCGCCATGCAGCACCAGCAGCATGTTGTGCAGCCGCTTGCCGGGGCCGTCGCGGCGCAGCGGCGCACCGACCACCCAGTGCAGGCCGGGCAGCTCGCGCGAGGCCTGCAGCAGGGCGTCGAGGCCGGCGTCGACGCGCTGCAGGAAGCCGGGTTCCTCGAGCAGGTCGGCCGGGTAGTAGCCGGTCAGGCCGAGTTCGGTGAAGACGACCAGCTCGGCGCCTTGCGTGTTCGCCTCACGCGCCGCGGCGACCATCTTCGCGACGTTGCCGGCGATGTCGCCGATGGTCGGGTTCAGCTGGGCGATGGTGATCTTCAGCATGCGCGTTCCTTCAGGCGGGGACGTTGAAGACCTGCTTCAGGTAGGCGAGGAAGGTCTGGTCGTCGCACAGCGTCTTGCCCGGGCTGTCGGACAGCTTGGCCACCGGCTGGCCGTTGCAGCGGGTCAGCTTCATCACGATGTTCAGCGGCGTCAGGCCCACGTCGTTCGACAGGCTGGTGCCGATGCCGAAGCCGGTCTGCGTTCGGTCGGCGAAGTGGCGGTAGAGCTCGAGCGCCCGCTCGATGGTCAGGCCGTCGGAGAACACCAGCCGCTTGGTGTGCGGGTCGATGCGCAGCTTCGCGTAATGGGCCAGCGCCTTCTCGCCCCACGCGACCGGGTCGCCGGAGTCGTGGCGCAGCCCGTCGAACAGCTTCGCGAAGTAGAGGTCGAAGTCGGCGAGGAAGGCGTCCATGCCGACCACGTCGGTCAGCGCGACGCCGAGGTCGCCGCGGTACTCCTGCACCCATTCCTCGAGCGCGGCCTTCTGCGAATCGCGCAGCCGCACGCCGAGCGCCTGGAAGGTCTGCAGGTACTCGTGCGCCATCGTGCCGATCGGCACCAGGCCGAGCTCCTTCGCGAGCAGCACGTTGGAGCTGCCGCGGAAATACTGGGGCAGGGCGTCCTTCAGCGTCGCGACCACCTCGCGCTGCCAGGCACCGCTGTAGCGCCGGCGCACGCCGAAGTCGAAGAACTCGAACGGGTTGCGGCGCGGCGGCTCGCTGCCGAAGGCGCGCAGCACCGCGATCTTGGCCTGCAGCCGCTCGCGGCCGGCGGCGAGCGCCGGGCCGGCGTCGAAGCGGCGGAAGTACAGCTCGTTGACGATCGCCAGCACGAAGATCTCGAAGGCCATCACGTGCACCTGCGGGCCCTTCGCGATGATCTCCAGCGTRTCGCCGGCGGCCCGCGCGGTGATGAAGACGCGCTGGAACTGGAAGATGCGCAGGAAGTCGACGAAGTCCGACTTGATGAAGCGCAATGCACCCAGGTAGGCGAGTTCGTCTTCGGCGAAGCGCAGCGAGCACAGGTGGTCGAGCTCGCGGTTCACGTCGGCCAGCAGCTCGGCCAGCGGGTACGCCGGCACGTTGCGGCAGACGAAGCTGTACTCTGCCTGCGTCTGCGGGTGCCAATGCAGCATGGTCTGCCACATCGTGAACTTGTAGAGATCGGTCTCCAGCAGGCTGTGGATCACAGGGGGCATGGGGGCTTTCTGGTCAGGCGAAGGTGTCAGGTCTGTCAGGTGAATTGGCGGAGGATCTCGCCGCTGCTCGCAAGTTGAACACCGCGGGCGCGCATCGCATCGAGAAACCCTTGCTGCTGCGCCTCGAAGCCGCCGACCGGGCTGATGCAGTCGGTCAGCAGCACGACGCGTTCCAGCCGGCCGCCGGGCAGGTGGTCGACGACGTGCTCGGTGGTGGCCTTCACGCAGTGGCTGCCGGCCTCGCCGGCGATCAGCAGCAGGTCGGCCTGGTCCAGGCGGTCGATCAGCGCCTGGTTGAGCTGCGTGTCGGGGTCGCCGGCATCCGGCACCTCGGCCTGCACCGCGCTGTAGTGCTCGGTCCACGGGTTCTCGCCCTTCGTGACCATCTCCACCTGGGCCAGCCGGCGCTCTTCCCAGGCGTTGCAGGCGGCACGCACGTCGGCGTGGATGCCGTGGCCCCAGCTGCCGATCTCGCAGTGCACCGGCCAGACCATCAGCGTGTAGCGGCCGCGTGCCTCCAGCTCGTCGAGGTAGGCCAGCGTGCGGGACAGCGCTGCGGCGTCGCGCGGGCGGAACGCGCCGTCGCGCACCTCGCGCGCCGTGATCGGCGTGAACGGGCCGACCGCGCTGCCGTCGCGCTGCTGCCAGAAGGTCGGGTGGGCGATGTCGACGTGGTGGTGGGAGTCGAGCGTCACGGTGATGCCGGTGATCGCATCGCCGGCCTGGCGGATGAAGCCGGCCAGGCGCTGCATGTCGGCGTGGGCGCCGGCCACCGGCAGCGCCGGCGCGAGCGCCGTGCCGGTCAGCGGATCGGCCGGGCGCCAGGCGGCGGGGAGGTCGCAGAAGTCGTTCTGCGGGTCGATGATCAGGAGCTGGGTTCGCGGTTTCATCGCAGGCTTTCGTCTTGAACGTGACCGTACTCTAGATGAGTTAGATCAACATTGCAACTAACTAAGGTAAAGAGGGGGCGGCCCTAACATCGCGGCATGGCTGTAGACACCTTCCCGCCCATCATCTGCACTGTCGATGTCGTGCTGCTGACGCTGCACGACGGTGCCTTGCACGTGGTGCTGCACCTGCGCGACCGCGAGCCGTTCCTCGGCATGCCGGCGCTGCCGGGCGGCTATGTGCACCAGCAGGAAGACCGGGACGCCGAGGACGCCGCGGTGCGCGTGTTGCGCGACAAGACCGGCATCGCGAGCCCGTACCTGGAGCAGCTCGCGACCCTGTCCGGCCCGGCCCGCGATCCGCGCGGCTGGTCGATCTCGGTGGCCTATTACGCGCTGGTGCCGCGGCAACTGCTGCCCGTCGATGCGGCGCAGCTGCGATTGATGCCGGCCGACCGCCTGCCGGCGCTGCCCTTCGATCACCGGCGCATCGTCGAGCTGGCGGTGTCGCGGGTGCGGGTGAAGAGCCACTACTCGTCGCTGCCGGTGCACCTGTGCGGCGAGCGCTTCACGCTGCCGCAGCTGCAGTCGGTGTACGAGGCGGTGCTCGGCGAACCGGTCAACAAGGTGAGCTTTCGCCGCAAGATGGACGAGCTGGCGATGCTGGAGCCGATCGACGGCGAGCTGGAGCTGGGCCGGGCCAACCGGCCGGCCCAGCTGTACCGCGTGCGCCGGGAGTTCCGGCGCACGCTCTCGCTGCTGGAGCGAGGGCTCGGCTCTTAGGCCGCTAGAAGCTCCGCCTGCAGCGTCGGCGGCACTTCGGCGTAGTGGTCGAAGTGCATCGAGTACTGCGCCCGGCCTGACGACAGCGCCCGCAGGCTGCCGATGTAGCCGAACATCTCCTTCAGCGGCACATGCGCCTCCAGCGCCGTCGCGTTGCCGCGCGGATGCTGGGCGCGCACGTGGCCGCGCCGGCGGTGCAGATCGCCGATGCTGTCGCCGAGGTAGTCGGCCGGCGTGACGACTTCCACCGCCATCACCGGCTCGAGCACCACCGGCGCTGCACGCGCGACGCCGTCGCGGAAGGCCGCGGCCGCCGCCAGCTCGAACGCCAGCACCGACGAGTCGCGCTCGTGGAAGCTGCCGTCGAGCAGCGTCACCTCGAGGTCGACCACCGGGTAGCCCGCCAGCACGCCGGTCTCTGCCGCGCGCTTCACGCCGGACTCGACGCCCGGGATGAACTCGCGCGGGATCGCGCCGCCCGTCACCTGGTTGACGAAGCGCAAGCCCTCGCCGCGCGCCAGTGGCGCGATGCGCAGCGTGACACCGGCGAACTGCCCGGGGCCGCCGCTCTGCTTCTTGTGCAGGTGGCTGACCTCGACCGTGCGCGCGACCGTCTCGCGGTAGGCGACCTGCGGCCGGCCCACCGTGACCTCGACGTGATGGCGCGTGCGCAGCTTCTCCAGCGTCACCTCGAGCTGCAGCTCGCCCATGCCGGACAGGATGGTCTGGCCGGATTCGGCGTCCTGGCGGATGCGCAGGCTCGGGTCTTCCTTCGCGAGCGCGCCCAGCGCCTTGCCGAGCTGCTGCTGGTCGGCCTGCGTGCGCGGCTCCACCGCGACGTGGATCACCGGTTCCGGGATCGAGATGCTCTCCAGCACGACCGGGTGGCGCTTGTCGGCGAGCGTGTGGCCGGTCGTCGTGTCCTTCAGGCCCACGAGCGCACCGATGTCTCCCGCCTGCAGGGCCGGGACTTCCACATGCTTGTCGGCATGCACTTCATACAGGCGCGCCACGCGCTCGGTGCGGCCGGTGCTCGCATTGAGCACGCTGTCGCCCGGCCGCAGGCGGCCGCGGTAGACGCGCACGAAGACCATCGCGCCGTGGTCGTCGGAGACGACCTTGAACGCGAGGGCCGCGAGC
>NZ_JBFUCB010000021.1:0-23723 GCF_056405435.1 Rhizobacter sp. P1_G5
CAGCGCGCCCTGCTCGGCGATCCGGCAGTCTTCCGGCCGGATGCCGAGCACCGCCTCGGCCAGGCTCGCCGTCACCGGCRTCGGCGCGCGCAGCCCCTCGCCCTCCAGCCACCCGCCCGACAGCGCGCCGCGCAGGAAGTTCATCGGCGGCGCCCCGATGAAGCCGGCGACGAACAGGTTGGCCGGGTCGTTGTAGATGCGCGCCGGCGTGTCCAGCTGCTGCAGCACGCCCTTGTCGAGCAGCGCGACGCGGTGCGCCAGCGTCATCGCCTCCACCTGGTCGTGCGTCACGTACAGCGTCGTGATGCCCAGCTGCTGCTGCAGGTGCTTCAGCTCCGCGCGCATGTGCCCGCGCAGCTTCGCGTCCAGGTTCGACAGCGGCTCGTCCATCAGGAACACCGACGGCCGCCGCACCATCGCGCGCGCCAGCGCCACGCGCTGCCGCTGCCCGCCCGAGAGCTGCCGCGGGTAGCGGTCGAGCAGCCCATCGAGCTGCACCTGCTTCGCCACCGCCAGCACCTGCTCGTGCTGCTGCGGCTTCGGCACGCCGCGCACGTCCAGCGGGTAGGCCACGTTCTCGGCCACCGTCTTGTGCGGGTACAGCGCATAACTCTGGAACACCATCGCGATGTCGCGGTTCTTCGGCAGCACGTTCGTCACGTCGCGCTCGCCGATCAGGATGCGCCCGGCGCTCGCTGTCTCGAGCCCGGCGAACACGCGCAGCGCGGTGCTCTTGCCCGAGCCCGATTCGCCGAGCAGCACCAGGAACTCGCCAGGCTGCACCTGCAGGTTGAAGTCGCGCAGCACCTCGACCGCGCCGAAGCGCTTGCCGAGGTGGTCGAAGGTGACCGAATGCGCGGTCGTCGTGGGAGGCAGCATCGTCAAATCAGCCTTTCACCGCGCCGGTCAGCAGGCCACGGGCAATGAACTTCTGCAGGAACAGGGTCATCACGACCACCGGCACGATCATCAGCAGGATCAGCACGCTCATCGTCCACCACTGCGGCCCGCGTGTCGCGTTCTGCGCCGCCACCAGCAGCGGCATGGTCTGCGCATTCGCGGTCGACAGGAACAGCGCCAGCAGGTACTCGTTCCAGCTCAGGATCAGCACCAGCAGCGTCGTCGCGACCAGCCCCGGCCGCGCCAGCGGCAGCATCAGGTCGAACAGGATGCGGTAGCGCGAGGCCCCATCGAGCGCCGCGCTTTCTTCCAGCTCGCGCGGGATGCCGTCGAAGAAGTCGACCATCAGCCAGACGACGATCGGCAGGTTCGCGGTCATGTAGGTCACGATCAGCGCGAACTGCGTGTCGAGCAGGTGCACCTGCTGGAACATCACGTAGATCGGGATCGCCGACACCACCGGCGGCAGGATGCGCTGCGAGATCATCCAGAACAGGATGTCGTCGTTGCCGAGCCGCGCGGTGATGCGCCGCTGCAAGGGCCGCAGCCCGAGCACGAACAGCATCACCGCCACCRGCAGCGCCCAGCCGAGCGACAGCCCGGCGCCGAGCACGAGCGCGACCACCGCCGCGACGCTCGCGATGAACAGCAGCACCGCGGCGACGCTCGGCCGGTACGTGATGCGCGTCAGCGCATACGCCGCCATCGAGCCGATCGCGACCGCCAGCAGCGTCGACAGGCTCGCGATCAGCATCGAGTTCAGGTACGGCCGCAGCGTGTCGCGCCCGGTCTCGACGAGGATGTACTTCCACGCGTGCAGCGAGGGCTGGAAATCGACGAAGGGCAGGAACACCGGCCCGTCGGACACCTGCAGCGGCTCCTTGAACGAGGTGACCAGCACCCAGTACAGCGGGAAGAACACGACGAAGGTCCACGCGAGCAGCGCGCCGTACACCAGCACGCGCGGCAGCGGCGCGAGTTCGCCGGGGCGCTGCGGCACGCACCACGCGGCAACGAGGCCCTTCATGCGCCTTGCCCCGCGCGCGCCGGCCGCACGACGAAGTGGAAGAAGCTCACCGCCATCAGCGTCGAGACGAACAGCAGCAGGTAGGCCACCGCCGCCGAGCCGCCCAGGTTCAGCGAGCGCCAGTCGATGAAGGCATGCAGCGTCATGCTCTCGGTCGCGATGCCGGGCCCGCCGTTGGTCAGCACGTTCGGCAGGTCGACGATCTTGAAGGCCTCGATCACGCGGATCAGCACGACGGCCGCCGCAGTCGGCGCGATGGCCGGCCAGGTGATGTCGCGGAAGATGCGCCACGACGGCGCACCGTCGAGCTGCGCGGCCTCGAGCTGGTCGCGCGGTTGCCCTTCGATCGCGGCCAGCAGCACGATGAAGATGAACGGCACCCATTGCCAGGTGTCGCCCACCAGCACCACCCAGCGCGCCGACCAGGCGTTCTGCGCCCAGGTCATGGCACCGAGGCCGAGAGCGCGGGCGATGGGCGCGAACGGGCCGACGCCCATGTCGGCCAGCATGCGGAACATGTAGGCGATGCCGACCGGCGTCACCATCAGCGGCAGGAAGAACGACAGCCGGAACAGGTTGCGCCCGCGGATCGGCTGCGCGCACAGCAGCGCCAGGCCCAGGCCGAGTGCGAACTGCAGCGCGACACCACCGATCACGTAGAACAGCGTCGTCAGCAGCGAGCCCTGCTGGCCGCCCGCGGTGCCGGCGGCGACCAGCGCCATCAGCCCCCAGACGCTGCCGGCAAGCTGGCGGCCGACCAGTCCACTGAGGCTGGCCCGTGCGCCGAGCACACGGGCGGCGACGGCCGCGACGACGAAGCCCGCCAGCGCGAACAGCAGCCACGCGAACCACGGCAGGTCGGCCGCGTCGCGCGCGGCCTGCGCCGCTGGCGCGAACGGGCCGAGCGGTGACAGCAGCGTGGCTGCCAGCGTGCAGGCCAGCGTCATCACGGCTGCCGCCGCATGCGGCGCGCGCGGCACAGCCAGCCCATACGCCTGCCGCTGCCGCAGGCTGCGCAGCAGCGCCCACGCGAGCAGCGCGAACGCGGCGGCGAGCGCGACCCAGGTCGCCGCCGACAGCTCGCCCGCCGTGCCCAGCAGGTGGAACTGCTGCGAGCCGGCGATCAGCTTGCGGTAGTTCAGCGCGCCGACGAAGCTCAGCTCGTAGCCGCCGGCCCGCAGCGAGAAGCGCGTCAGCGAGAGCCAGGCCGACGCCAGCAGCGGGAAGATCGAGAACAGCAGGACGACGGTGACGGCCGGCGCGATGAAGACCGTCCCCGCCTGCCGGTCCAGCCAATCGCTGAACTGCGCCTTCGTCACTTGGCGCCGATGCTCGCTTTGTATGCGGCCTGCTGCTTCGCCTTGCCCAGCTCGTCGTTCAGCTCATTCCACGTGTCCTCGATGTTCTTCATCGTGCCCTTCACGTCCAGCTCGCCGGCCAGGAAGCGCGCCATCGCGGTGTCCAGCGCCACCTGCTGGTAGCGCTGGTTGAACGGGATGCGCAGGTCCAGCACCATGTTCGGCGAGTTCAGCGAATCCTGGATCGCGGTCAGGTAGTCCTTGGCCGCCTTGTCCGACATGCCGGCCTTCTTCCACGGTCCCATGTCCTTGAACTGGCTCTGCCGGTACGGGTTGAAGCCGGTCGCACCGACCGTCACGTCGGCATTCGACTGCTCCGGCTGCGACATGTACGAGAAGAGCGCATAGGCCGCGTCCTTGGCCTGCGGCTTGGCCTTCGCGTTGATGGCCCCCGACCAGCCACCGAAGGCCGCGAACGGCGCGCGGTTCACGCCGTTCACCGCATGCGGGCAGCGCGTCGCGTCGCAGGCCACCAGCTTGCCGCTCGCACGGTCTAGCACCTTCGTGGTCCCCGGCAGCATCAGCGCGCCGACCTTGTCGACCACCTTCGAGGCCTTCGGGTCGACCGCCAGCGGGCCGATGTCGCCCCAGTCGACGGTCAGCGCGCAGCCGCCGCTGACGAACAGCGTTCGGGTGTCGCCCACATCCATGTTGATCTCGTTCGGCGGGCCGTACTTGCCGGTCTCCTTGTAGATCTCGAGCGCCCGCGCGAAGGCATCGTTGTTGACCAGCGGCTTCATCGTCGCCGGGTCGAAGAACGCGCCCTCGCTGGTGCCCTTGGCCTGCAGGAAGGCGCCGGCCACCGAGGTGATCATCCAGAACGACTGCGCGTTGCGCTTCTTCGCGATGCACGAGCCGACGACCGGCTTGCCGTCGCCGAAGTCCTTGCCGTGCGCGGCCTTCGCGATGTCCAGGTACTCGTCCCAGGTCTGCGGCGGCTTCTTGCCGAGCTTGGCCAGCACGTCGCTGCGGTAGTAGGCGATGTGGAAGTCGCCGTCCAGCGTCACGGTGTAGGTCTTGCCGCCGTACTTCTGCGAGAACTCGCGGAAGAACGGGGCCACGTCGTCCTCGCGCAGCTTGGCATCGGCCTTCACGCGCGGGCTCAGGTCCTCGAGGAAGCTGACGTAGTCCGGCATCCACTGCGGCGCGAGGATCGCGGCATCGATCGAGTTGGTGCCGGTCGACCAGTCGGTCAGCAGCTTCTGGTACAGGTCCGAGTACGGCACCGTGATCACGTTGACCTTGGCACCGGTGGCGGCCTCGAACTCCTTGCCGCGGCGCTGCAGCGGCTCGGCGATCTGCGGGCCGGTGAAGGTCATCACGTTCAGCGTGACGCCGGCGTAGGCCTTGGTCTGGGCCTGCGCCTGCCCTTGCGTGCCGAGCATGCCGATCACGGCGGCAGCGCAGGCCAGCGTGGCCCGGAGGGGAATCGATCTGCGGTTCATGGTGTCTCCATCCTTGTTGTGGTTCACAGCGGGGTCACTCCGTCCAGGCGGTAGAAGCGCTCGGCATTGCCGGCCCACACCGCGTGGCGATCGGCGGCGTCGAGCGGCGCCAGCAGCTGCTCGCAGGCCAGCACCCAGCCGGCGTAGTCGCCGRCCAGCTGCAGCACCGGCCAGTCGCTCCCCCAGATCACGCGCTGCGGGCCGAACAGCTCCAGCACGGTCTCGGCATACGGACGCAGCGTCGCGACGCTCCAGCCGGGACCGGCTTCGGTCGCGAGGCCGCTCAGCTTGCAATGCACGGCCGGCAGGCGCGCCAGCGCGGCGAGGTCGCGCCGCCAGGCCGCGAAGCCGCCGTGCGCGATGTCGGGCTTGGCCGCGTGGTCGATCACGATCGGCAGGGCAGGATGGCGCTCGGCGAAGGCCAGCAGGTGCGGCAGGTGCGGCGGCTTCACCAGCGCGTCGAAGCGCAGGCCGTGCTGCACCAGCGCACGCACCGCCGGCGCGATCGGCGCGGTGGCGATCCAGGCCGGGTCCGGCAGGTCCTGCAGCATCGGCCGCACGCTCTTCAGCAGCGGGTTCGCGGCCAGCGAGGCGAGCGTGTCGACGGCACCGGGCGCCGCCAGGTCGACCCAGCCGACCACGCCGCGCACCAGGTCGTGCTGGGCGGCCAGTCGCAGCAGCCACTGCGTCTCGGCAAGCGTGGGCGCGGCCTGCACGAGCACCGTGCCGCGCACGTTGTTTGCAGCCAGCAAGGGCTGCAGGTCGGTCGGACCGAAATCGCGGTACAGCGGGGCCAGGTCCGGTGTGAGCCACCCGTAGTCGCCGCGCGCGAGCGACCAGAAATGCTGATGCGCGTCGATGCGCCAGGTGGCCGTCATCGTTTCTCCCCCGGCACCGGCGCATCGGCATCGATCAGCCCCTGCTCGCGCAGCGTGCTCCACAGCGCCGCGGGAATCGGCTGCGTCATCCAGCGCACGATGCCTTGCAGCTCGTCCGCGTTGCGCGGCCCCGGCACGCACGACACCACGGCCGGATGGCCGAGCGGAAACTGCAACGCCGCTGCCGCCAGCGGCACCTCGAAGCCGTCGCACACCGCCTGCAGTCGCGCGACCCGCGCGACCACCTCGGCCGGCGCGGTCGCGTAGTTGAACTTCAGCGTGCTGCTCGGGCGGCGCAGGCCGGCCGCGAGGATGCCGGAGTTGAACGGCCCGCCGACGATGATGCCGACGCCGCGCTCGACGCAGCGCGCGAGGAACGGGTCCAGCGCCTGCTGCTCCAGCAGCGTGTAGCGGCCGGCGAGCAGCGTGCAGTCGAGGTCGACGTGCTCCATCGTGTCGCGCACGATCTCCCATTCGTTGACGCCCAGCCCGATCGCGCCCACCAGGCCCTCGCGGCGCAGCGCCTCCATCTCGCGCAGGCCGCCGCCGCTGGTGAGCTGCCGCCAGTGGAACTCGTGGCGATCGCCGTGCGTCACGCGGCCGATGTCGTGCACCAGCGCGATGTCGATGCGGTTCGTGCCGAGGCGCTGCAGGCTGTCCTCGACCGAGCGACGGATCGCGGCGGCGGTGTAGTCGTAGTGCACCTCGAACGGCAGCGGGTTCTGCCACGCGGTCTCGCCGGCGGGCAGGGCGCGCGGCACGGCCAGCGGGGAGAGCGGTTTCAGCAAGCGGCCGACCTTGGTGCTCAGCACCCACTGGTCGCGTGGATGCGCGCGCAGCGCCTCGCCGAAACGCCGCTCCGACAGCGTGTAGCCGTAGAACGGCGCGGTGTCGAAGAAGCGGATGCCGGCCGCCCACGCGGCGTCGAAGGTGGCGCGCGACGCATCCTCAGAGATCACGTCGTACATGTTGCCGAGCGGCGCACCGCCCATGCCGAGCGCGGTCAGCGCATGGCGGGTGCGCGGCAGCATGCGGGTCGGGAGTGTGGTCATGGCGTGGCCTTTTGCATGGAAGGCATCGTGCGGATCGGCAGGGAGACCGGCAGGCAGCTCGGCCCGATCGGCTCGAAGGCCTTGTAGGTGAGGATGAACTCGCGGTGGCCCAGCGATTCGCTGGCGGTCTCGCGGCCGTGGCCGACGTCCTGCACCAGCGCGACGATCTCGGCGCCCACCTCGTCGAGCGTCGCGTCGCCGCGCAGGATGCGGCCGGCGTTCACGTCCATGTCGTCGGCGAGCTGGTCGTAGGTGTCCGGGTTCGCGCACACCTTGATCACCGGCGAGATCGCCGAACCGACCACCGAGCCGCGGCCGGTCGTGAACAGCGTCAGGTGCGCGCCGCAGGCGATCAGCTCGACGATCTCGGCGTTGTCGGAGATGTTCGGGAAGCCGAAGCGCACCTCGCCGTCGGGCACCACGTCGAGCAGGTACAGGCCGCCGGTGGGCGGGATGTCGCCGGGCTTGATCAGGCCGCTGATCGGCGAATCGCCGCTCTTCGCGTAGGCGCCGAGCGATTTCTCCTCCTGCGTCGTCAGCCCGCCGTCGGCATTGCCGGGCGCGAAGCTGCCGTGGCCGAGCGTCTCGTAGTAGCGCGCCGCCTTCGCGACGCAGCGCACGATCTCGTCGCCGAGCTCCGGGGTCGCGGCGCGCCGCTGCATGTGGAACTCGCAGCCGACCAGCTCGCCGGTCTCCTCGAAGATGCAGGCGGCACCGCGTGCGATCAGCGTGTCGAACGCACGGCCGACCGCCGGGTTCGCGGTGATGCCGCTGGTGCCGTCGCTGCCGCCGCAGACGGTCGCGACGACGAGTTCGTCCCAGCGCATCGGCACGCGCGGCTGCGTGTCGAGCTCGGCCAGCGCCCAGCGCACCCACTCGACGCCCTCGGCCAGCGTCTTGCGCGTGCCGCCATGCTCCTGGATCGTCAGCGTGTGCACCGGCCGGCCGCTCGCGGCGACCTCGGCCTCGAGCCCGCGCTTGTCGAAGCTCTCGCAGCCGAGCGAGACCAGCAGCACCGCGCCGACGTTCGGGTGCGTCAGCAGCCGGCGCATCATCTTGTCGGCATAGGCGTTCGGGTAGCAGCCGGGGAAGCCGACCAGGTGCACCGGCGCGCCGYGGAACGACTGCGTCACCTCGTGCGCGACGAAGTGCGCGCACTCGACCAGGTAGGCGACCGCGACGATGTTGCGGATGCCCTTGCGGCCGTCGGCGCGCGCATAGCCGCGGAGGTCCGATGATCCAGCGGACCCCGTGGAACCGGCTTCGCCGGGCCACTGGGGGCGCCCCCCAGGGGGGGAGGCGCGAAGCGCTTCCGGGGGGGAGTCATTTCGCATATTTCGAGCCGTCTTGCAGCGTGTAGGTGGGCAGGTAGTCGCTCGCGAGGTTGTCGGTGTGGATGTGCTCGCCGCGCGCGATCGGCCGCTGCACACTGCCGATCACCGCGCCGTAGCGCAGCACCTTGTCGCCCACCGCCAGCGCCTGCCGCRCCAGCTTGTGCGCCATCGCCACCGGCCGCGGCAGCATCACCGGCTCGCCGTCGATCAACAGCGTCGCGCCGGCGGCCAGCGCGCGGCAGGCCACCAGGCAGTTGTCGGCGGGGTTCAGCAGCAGCAGGCGTGGATCGGTGGCAGGGGTCATTCCGGCTTCCTGGGGTTGCCCCGAAAAGGTATAAAGGTCAGACCAATAGACCATTGTTGCGATCGCCCGCGATCCGCGGCAACCGGGTTGACCCTGATGGGAAAATCGACCGATGAGCCACCAGCGACTGCCGCCGATCGAGACCAAGCGCCTGTACCAGCACATCGCCGGCGTGCTGCGCGAGTCGATGGACAGCGGGCGCTTCGGCGTCGGCAGCTACCTGCCGCCGGAGCGCGAGCTGGCGGATCAACTGGGCGTCAGCCGGGCCTCGGTGCGCGAGGCGCTGATCGCGCTGGAGGTGCAGGGACGGGTGTCGGTGCGGGTCGGGGCCGGCGTGCAGGTGCTGGATGCGTCGTCGCCACGGGCGGCGTCAGCCTCGGCGGACGAGCCGCCGGTCGGCCCGCTGGAGCTGCTGGAGGCGCGGCTGGTCGTCGAGACCGAGACCGCGGCCCTCGCGGCGCGCCACGCGACCGAGCAGGATCTGCAAGGCCTGCAGCGCAGCCTGGACCAGATGGTGCAGGACCATGCCCGCAACCCGTTGCTGCACGATGGCGACCGGGCTTTCCACATCGGCATCGCGCGCGCCAGCGGCAACGCGGCGCTGCTGTTCATCGTGACGACGCTGTGGGACCAGCGCTACACGCCGATGCAGGACCGGATGGAGACGCTGTTCACGACGCCGGGGCTGCACACCGCGGCGGTCGACGACCACCGGCGCGTGCTGGAGGCCATCGCGGCACACGACCCGGCGGCGGCGCGGCAGGCGATGCGCCGTCACCTGACGACGGTGCGCAAGACCTTCTCGCGGGCGATCGTCGCGGGGCGCTGAGCCGCGTTCCAGTCCGGCGGATCAGGCCGACGGAACGGACCGCGGCCAGTGCGGCCGCGACGCGCTGAAGTCGACCGTGCGCGTGTCGGTCACCTGCGTGCGCGGCTGCTGGTCGCTCGGGATGTCGACCCGCAGCATCACGAAATCCTGCTCGCCCTCGACGACGGCCAGCTGCGGCTCCTGGCGCACGCTCGGGTGCAGGTACACCGGGTCGTGATGCGCCTCGACCAGCGCGACTTCGCCTGTCAGATGCACGAGTTGCCGGGTGCGCGGGTCGACGAACGACAGCGTCACGTCCGGATCGATCTCGACGTCGAGCGCGACGCGGCTGTCACGCGGCACCATCAGCCAGACGTGCGGCGGGCCGTCGCCGGAGGTCATCGAGATGCGCACCTGGGCCGCGTGCGGCGCGCCGCTGGCCAGGCGCGTCGTCACCATGCAGTGCCGGGCACGCTGCAGCGAGGGCCACACCGATTGGAAGTCCCCGTCGTTGCGGCGGCTGAGGAAGGGCAGGTTCGGAAGGTTCATGGCGGCTTGTAGGTATGGGTCGAGCTGGATGGATGCAAGCCCTGAAGGGCAATCGGCGTGCCCACGCCGCGCTAACTTGCCAACAATTCCCCGACCCGCGTGCGCAGCCCGTCCGGCGTCACCTCGCCGGGCGCCAGCGGCACGCCCGCCACCATGCCGACCCGTGTGAACATGCCGCGCCGGAACGGCTTGACCATCGCGCCGCCCTGCTCCACCCGCGAGAAGAACGAGCCCCACAGGTTCTGCAGCGCGAGCGGGATCACCGGCACCGGGTTCGTCTCCAGCAGCTTCATCACGCCGCCCTTGAACTCGCCGAGCTGGCCATCCTTGGTGATGGCGCCTTCCGGGAAGATGCACACCAGCTCGCCGTCGGCCAGCACCGCGCGGGCGCGCTCGAAGGCCTGCTCGTAGACCTTGGCGTCGTCGCGCTGCGGCGCGATCGGGATCGCCTTCGCGAGCTTGAACATCCAGCCCAGCACCGGCAKYTTGAAGATGCGGTGGTCCATSAYRAAGKMGATSGGSCGCGGGCTGGCSGCCATCAGCAGCACCGSGTCGACRAAGCTGACGTGGTTGCACACCAGGATCGCCGCGCCCTTCAGCGGGATGTGCTCGTCGCCGCGCACCTTGAAGCGGTAGATGCAGCGCGTCGCGATCAGCGCGATGAAGCGCAGCAGGTACTCCGGCACCACCAGGAAGATGTAGAACGCGACGATCGCGTTCAGCACGCCGACCACCAGGAACACCTGCGGGATCGTCAGCCCCGCCTTCAGCAGCACGCCGACCAGCACCGCACTGACGATCATGAACAGCGCGTTCAGGATGTTGTTGGCCGCGATGATGCGGGCGCGGTGGCTGGGCTGCGAACGCAGCTGGATCATCGCGTACATCGGCACGCTGTAGAGGCCCGCGAACAGGCTCAGCAGCGCGAGGTCGGCCATCACCCGCCAGTGCGCGCCGACCGCGACGAAGCCCGCGAGCGACAGCTGCGCCGACGGCGGCAGCCCGCGCGACGCGAAGAACAGGTCGATCGCGAAGATGCTCATGCCGATCGCGCCCAGCGGCACCAGGCCGATCTCGACGTGCCGGCGCGACAGCACCTCGCACAGCAGCGAGCCGGTGCCGATGCCGATCGAGAACACCACCAGCAGCAGCGAGGCGACCTGCTCGTCGCCGTGCAGCACCTCCTTCGCGAAGGCCGGGAACAGCGACAGGAACACCGCGCCGAAGAACCACATCCACGAGATGCCCAGCAGCGAGCGGAACACCGCGACGTTCTCGTGCGCGAGCTTGAGGTTGCGCCAGGTCTCGGTGACCGGGTTCCAGTTGATCTTCAGCGCCGGGTCGGTGGACGGCGACGGCGGCACGTACTGCGCGGTCAGCCGGCCGAGCAGCGCGACCGCGATGCAGCCGATCGCGACGTAGTGGCGCCCGACCTCGGGGATGCCCACCAGCAGCCCGCCGGCCACCTGGCCGAGCAGGATCGCGACGAAGGTGCCCATCTCGACCATGYCGTTGCCGCCGGTCAGCTCGCGCTCGCCCAGGTGCTGCGGCAGGTAGGCGAACTTCACCGGGCCGAACAGCGTGGAGTGCAACCCCATCAGGAACACGCAGGCCAGCAGCACCGGCACGTTGGTGACCCAGAAGCCCCAGGCGGCCAGCAGCATGATCGCGATCTCGAGCGACTTGACGAGCTGGATCACGCGCGTCTTGTCGTACTTGTCGGTCAGCTGCCCGCTGGTGGCCGAGAACAGCAGGAACGGCAGGATGAACAGCGCGCCGATCACCAGGCCCGCGAGCTGCGGCGACAGCCACGACACCTGCACCTTGTAGGTGACCAGCACCGTGAAGGCGAACTTGAACAGGTTGTCGTTGCCGGCGCCGAGGAACTGCGTCCAGAAGAAGGGGGCGAAGCGCCGCTGGCGCAGCAGGGCGAATTGATTCGGGTGTTCGGTGGACGACAAGGTTGCCTCCTCAGGCAGGGCGGTTCGTGGGGCAATGTAGCGGCAAGGCGGCGGATCTAAGATGCGGCGATCGTTCTCCGCCGCACCGCATGCCCATTCCACGCCCCGTCCTTCGCCGCAAGCCGCTTCCGAAACAGGCCCCGCCGGCCGTGCTGAACCCGCGGCTGCGGCAGCAGCAGCGCCTGGTGGCGCAACCGGGCTTCGCGGCCCGCATCAGGGCGCAGCGCCCGGGACGACCCACTGCGATGGTGCCGATCGCGGCGGCCGCGCTGCTCGGCTGCGTGGGTGGGGTCGGAGTGTTCCTCGGCTGGCTGCAGGCGAGCTGGATGCTGGCCGCCAGCGGCGCGGTCGCCGCGTCGGCCGGTACATGGCTGGGGCGGCGCGCGATGCGGCCGCCCGTCGCCGACACGCTCGGCCTGGCCGTGCTCGACGAGGGTGATGCCGCGCGGCTGGACGCCGTGGTCGAGCGCTGCGCCCCCGAGTTGCCCGATGCCGCCGTGGAGTCGCTCACGCGGCTCGCTGCCACGCTGGGCCGCATGGCCCCGCAGCTGCGGGGCCGCCCGCCGGGCCCGCCGTGGCGCACGGAAGATTCCTTGTTCATCGGGGAGCTGCTGCGCCGCTATGTGCCGGATTCGCTCCAGCGCTACCTCGAGATCCCCGCCGCCCAGCGGCCCGCAGTGCGGCTCGCCGACGGCCGCACGCCGGCACAGGCCCTGGGCGCGCAGCTCGACGGGCTGGCGCAGGAGCTGGCCGATCGCGAGAAGCTGCTGGCGCAGGCGTCCTCGGAGGCACTGGCGCTGCAGGGTGCATTTCTGGAGGCACGGCGCAAGGGGTGAGGGTGTGGGGGCGTGAAGGCGATCAGGCGCCCGGGCGGGTGTGCTGTTCCGACTGCACCGCCGACAGCGTCGCATCGTGCTTGTCGCGGATGGTCTTCGCCAGCGTGAACGTGGTCGACACCAGGAACAGCCACGAGACCAGCATGTAGCCCTTCTGCCACTCGACGATGCTCATGCGCCACAGGCCCCAGCCGGTGAGCGTCACTGCCGCGCCGAAGCCGATCCACACGGTGGCGATCCAGCCGAAGGTGTCCACCTGCCCGTCGCGGTTGTCGCGCAGCGTCTTCGCGACCGCGAACGACGCGAACAGGCAGAAGAAGAAGCCGATCGCGAGGAACGCGCGGTCCAGCTCCTGGCTCGGCAGCCGCAGCACGCCGACGGCGCAGGCCGCCAGCGCCAGCGCGAACGACACCCACACCTGCACGACCCAGCCATTGGTGTCGCGCTGGTAGACGATTCTTTCCTTCATGATGTCCTCTTCCCTCGGTTGTAGTCAGTGGCGGGCGGTCACAGCGCGACCGGCCCGGAGATGCCGGTACCCGCCTCGCGGATGCGCTCCTGGCGCACGCGGTCGACATAGTTGCCGGCGCGCGCGATCTGTTCCTTGATGACGGCGTTGTTCTGCCCCATGACCTCGATGGCCTTGCTGCGGAAGTCGTCCATCGCGTCCATCGCCTTGAAGGTCTGGTCGAACATCTCCTTGAGCTTCTCGACGCCCAGCAGCGGGTTGGACGCGAACTCGGTGGTGCGCTCCACGTGGGTGTTGAGCTGGCGGCCGGTCTCGGCGATCAGGCCTTCGATCGACTGCGACACGCCGCTCAGCATGTTCATCACCTGGATCTGGTTGCCGGTAGCGCGCGCCACGGTCTGCGCGACCGCCAGCGCCGACATGCCGGTGGTGGCCACGCGGGTGCAGCCGGTGATCATCTCGCGGCCGGTGCGCTTGAGCACGTCGAGCGACAGGTAGCCGTTCACGCACACCGCCTGCTGCGTCTGCATGTCCAGCAGGTTCTGACGGGCGTAGAACAGCACCTCCTGCTCGAGCGCCTGGGCGCGCTGCGGGTCGGTGGCCTTCAGCGCCTGCACCTTCTCGGCCAGGCGGCTGTCCAGCGTCTCGGCGAAGTGGATCGCGGCGCGCAGCTTCTCCATCGCCTCCCACAGCTTGGTGCGCACGGACTCGATCTCGACGACGTCGCGCTGCATGTCGTCGCGCGCCGTGTGCAGCTGCTGCATCGTCTTCTGCAGCTGGCTGCTCGCCGTCTGGTACTTGCGGAAGTAGGCCTGCAGCCGGTTGCCGTAGGGGATGAAGCCGAGCAGCTTGCGCGGCTGGAACAGGTCGCCCTCGCGGCCGGGGTTCAGTTCGTCGAGGTGGCCGCGCATGCCCTGCAGCGCCTGGAAGGCCGGCGAGTCTTCCATGCCCACGAAGTTGCGGTCCATGAAGCGGCCCTGCATCAGGTTGGCCGAGACCGAGACCTCTTCGCGGCCGAGGCGGAACGCCGCGTCGAGCTTGGCCTTGAAGGCCTCGCCGTGCAGGTCTTCGGTGAGCAGCGCATCGACGAAGCGCCGCACCTGGTCTTCGACCTCGCCGCGCAGCGCCGCCGTGAGCGGCACCGCTTCGGTGGCGGCTGCGGGCTGGATCGCGACGATGGCTTCGGGTGGCGTGAGCTGGAACGCTGCGGCGGGCGCTGCAGCGGAGGCGGTGACCGTCATGTCGGGTTGTCTCCTGGTGTCAGCGGTCTGCGCTGCTGGCGGCAATATAGCTGCGGGAGCGGCGGATCTCGGCTCGTGGACGGGCGAAGCGTGCATCATGTCTCGCAACGGTTGAACATGCGGCGCAGTGTTGCTGCCGCCTCCCGCGGCGGCCATCACCCCGAAGAGGGGGCGCGGCCGAGTGGCGAGGGCGGCCGCGACCGGTATCGCTTTGCGATACTCCCGCTCGCCCTTCGCTCGTCCACCGCGCGTTCACATGAGCACCACCCAAGACCTCGTCACTGCCTTGAAGGCCGAACTCAAGGCCGCCAACGTCACCTATGCCGAGCTGGCCGGGCACCTCGGCATGTCGGAGTCGAGCATCAAGCGCGTCTTCGCGAAAGGCGACATGCCGCTGTCGCGCATCGACGACGTGCTGCGCGTGCTGAAGATGGATTTCGCCGAGCTGGCGCGCCAGATCGCCGATGCGCAGCCGCTGCGCCGCGAGCTGACGCTCGAGCAGGAGAAGGCGGTGGTGGCCGACCGGCGCCTGCTGCTGCTGGCGATCTGCTGCATGAGCCAGTGGACGTACGAGCAGATGATCGGCACCTACACCTTCAGCGAGGCCGACTGCGTGCGCTACCTGGTGCAGCTGGACCGGCTGGGCATCATCGAGCTGCGGCCGATGAACCGCTATCGGCTGCAGGTGGCGAAGACCTTCCGCTGGCGGCCGAACGGCCCGGTGATGGCGTTCTTCCGCGAGCACGTGGCCGACGACTACTTCAACAGCGGCTTCGACGGCGACGGCGAGATGCTGATGCTGGTGCACGGCCAGATCGGCACCAGCCTGGCGGCGAGCTTCGTCGAGCGGCTGCAGCGCGTCGGGCAGGATTTCGCGCAGCAACACCTGGCCGACCAGAAGCTGCCGGCCGACCAGCGGCGCGCCTACACGCTGGTGGTCGGCATGCGATCGTGGCTGTTCGCGGCGTTCCGCGACTTGAAGCGGGAGGAGGCTGCTTGAAACATGGACTGACCTGTTTTCTTCTCACCCTCGTCACGGGGTACGCGAATGCCGCCATGGTGGTACGCCTGTCGGAGTCGTCCGAGGATGTGAAAGTGGTGGCCACCGCCGGGAGCGAGGGTTGCACGTCCGGCTTCCCAGCCGATGCGTACAGCGATTCACCAGGCTTTCGCAAGGCATCGGATCGAGTCTTCTTCAGGAAACTCAATTCCGAAAAGGAACTGGGCAAGTACCTGGTCGCGGCGAGGCTGGGTGGTGGGATCTACCTGCACCTTCCCTACTTTCATCCCGGGGACTCCTGCGGAGAAGTGACCTTCGAGATCGAGGGCAAGAAGATCCTGTGGGACGGCAAGCTGCACAGCGGAATGCTCCGGATCCCTGGGCGCGATGTCTTCTACAGGTCCGTGTTCTTCACCAATGAACCGGATGCCGACATCTCCGATGCCATGTACTTCGACCGCGACATTCCCGGGCCGGCCTTGCGCCAGTTGAAACGCGCCTTCCCCGCGATCTCAGACTACTACTTGAAAAACCTCGCCGTTGAAGCGGTCCAATCCACGAGCGCCGTGGTGGCATTGGTCCACAACCAGGGGAAGTACTTCGGCTATGGCGGCGATGCGCTCAACATCATTCGCATCACTTATGACAATCCGAATCCGTTGCCGCCAGACATTGCCGGGGTCTTCTCAGGCACCTACGCGCATGAGTTGGCGCACAAGGTGCAGCACCCATCGCTGTTCGAGAATCCGCATGGGAGGTATTTGACGGAAGGCAGCGCGGAGTTCCTGAAGCTGTTCGTGCTTCGCGAGTCCGGCCTCATCGACGCCCGCCGGCAGGACGGCATGATCCGGACTGCCTTGCAGGCGTGCGCGAAGCACAACGCCGAGACCTCCTGGCTGGAGAAGCTCACGGATCGCACGGTTTTCTATCGCGAACCCTACGACTGTGGTCTTGTCTACTACATCACTTCGTATCGATCGAGCGGCCTTGAAGCAAAAGCATTCGTCGGGCTTCTGCTGAAGGCTCTGTCAGCGGACGTCAACTACAGCAACGATCGGCGGCGGCTCTGCCTGCTGTACGAATCCGATTGCCAGAACTTGACGCTCACCGATCTTGTCAGTGGCGGCCAACGGTTCGATCGAAGACGAGCCGAGATCGAATCGGCAAAAAGTCTCGACGCCCCATGAAAAAAGGGGACCCTCGCGGGTCCCCCTTGTCGTTCGTGAATGCAGTGGCGGCCCATGCCGCCGTGCATCACCAGAACGTGTACTTGCCCGCCAGCGTGATCTTGCGGCCCATCTGGCTGTGATAGCCCGGGTTGTAGGCGATGTAGCGGGTGACCAGGCGCTCGTCGATCGGCGGTTCGCGGTTCTCGATGTTGTCGACGTTCACGCTCAGCGTCAGGTTCTTGACGCCCTTGTAGGCCACGTACAGGTCGGCGGTGGACCAGGCCTTCACGCGGCACAGTTCCGGATGCCCACTGCTGGCGTACGAGCAAGTCAGGTCGGCCGGCGTGTACGCGCGCAGGAAGCTGCCGGTGTAGTTGCCGCTCAGCGTCGTCGACCAGTCGCCGATGTCCCAGTCGATACTGGCCTTGAAGCGCTCCTTCGGCTGGTTGTAGGTACCGGCGTAGTCGACTTCCGGTGCGTCCTTGACGTTCGCGACCATGTAGCGCGGCATCTTGTTGTAGACGACGGTGAGGCCGACGCGGCCCGCCGAGCCGAGGTCCTGGCGCGCCCGCAACTCGATGTCGTAGCCCCAGATCCGGGTCGAGCCGAGGTTGGTGTATTGCAGGTTCAGGCTGTCGATCTCGCCGGCCGCGTTGCGAATCACGTAGCCCGGGTAGTTCGCCTCGTTGGCCAGCAGGTAGTCCGGGTCGATCGACGAGATCTCGTCACGGCGTTTGATCTTGTAGGCATCGAACGACAGCGAGACGTTCTCGGTCGGCTCGAACACCAGGCCGGCCGTGAAGCTCTTCGACTTCTCGGGCTTCAGGTTCGGATTGGAACCCGAGATCGCCTCGAGCGACAGGTCGCAGTTGGGGTTCGGGTTGGGATCGTTCGGATCCGGGCACAGCTTCGGGTCGCGGATGCCGGAGTAGAAGCCCTTGACCGGCGACTGCGTCGTCTCGGTCAGCGATGGGGCCCGGAAGCCCTCGGCGTAGGTGGCGCGCAGTGCCAGGTTCGGCAGTACCTTCCACTTCAGGCCGGCCTTCGGCACCGTGGCGCTGCCGAAGTCGCTGTAGTGGTCGGTGCGGGTCGCGAGCGACGCCTCGATCGTCTTGGTGATCGGGACCGACAGTTCGGCGTAGATCGCGCTGACGTTGCGCGAGCCGTCGGACGAGGCGGCCCCGAGCACGCTGATCTGGTCGGTCGCGGTCAGCGTGTCCGGCGTGCTCTTGAACGACTCGCGCCGCAGCTCGACGCCGAGCGCCAGGCTCAGCCCGCCAGCCGGCAGCTTCATCAGCTCGCGCGAGCCGCGCAGGTCGATCGACGTGGTGCTGGTCTTGCCCGTGTCGCGCAGCGTCGGGTAGAGGGCCGCCATCAGCGCCGGGTCGTTGGCACCCGGGTTGCCGAAGATGAAGTTCGGGTTGGCGACGCCGTTGGCATCGAGCACGTCGCCGCCGATCAGCACCGAGTCATTGAGCAGGCCGCGCGTCCAGACGCGCGCACGCGTGCCGGAGTACATCAGCGCGCTCTCGGCATCCCAGCCGCCCAGGGTGCCGCGCCCGCCGAGCACCAGGCGGGTGGTGTCCGCCGTCACCTCGGTGGTGTGCAGCACGTCCATGAAGCGGTAGCGCAGCCCCACGTCGGCGCCGGTGGTGTTCTGCGGATGGTTGGCCGGCAGCGTGATGAAGATGTTGGGCAGCGTGCCGGTCGACTGGTAGGTGGCGGTGTTGTACGAAGGCGACTCGCCCTTGTACTTGTTGCGCACGAACAGCGCGTCGCCGAACAGCTCGAAGCCGCTGCCGAGGTCCAGCGTGGCGGCGCCGAACAGCGCATCCTGCTTGGTTTCCGGCACCAGGTCCTGGTGGTCGGTACCCTGGTAGTAGCAGCGGCCATTGGCGGCGGCGCCCGGCTCGTTCAGCGGCGTGCAGCCCGGCATCGGCCCGATGAACGCTCCGGTGGTGGGGTTGTAGAGGTTGCCCGGGTAGCCGTAGCTCGAGCGCAGGTCGGTCAGCCCGAAACGGCGGAAGTCCGCGGTCGAGGTCATCGGCCGCTGCGAGGCCTTCACCGAGTTCTGCTGCTCGTGCGAGTAGTTCAGGAAGAAGTTGTACTTGTCGTTCTCGAGATCGCCCTTGCCCCAGGTGGTGCTGAACTTGCCCGCCGCACCATCGTGGTAGCCCGACTGCGAGCCCGAGCCCGACAGCGACAGGCCGTTGTAGTTCTTGCGCAGGATCACGTTGATGACGCCGGCGATCGCGTCGGAGCCGTAGATGGCCGACGCGCCGTCCAGCAGCACCTCCATGCGCTCGACCACGTCGAGCGGGATCGAGTTGATGTCGAAGAACGACTGCTGGCCGCCCGAGGCGAAGCCGTACGGCGCCATGCGGCGGCCGTTGATCAGCACCAGCGTGGCCTGCGCACCCAGCCCGCGCAGCGAGACGCCGCCGGCACCGGGCGTGTAGCTTGCCACCGCATTCGCATTGAAGTTGCCGGCATTGCTGGCCGGCAGGCGGTTCAGCAGCTCGGTGACCGATTGCGCGCCGGAGCGGTCGATCTGCTCGCGCGTGATCACCTGCACCGGCGAAGCGGTCTCGGCATCGATGCGCTTGATGCGCGAGCCGGTGACCTCGACCCGCTGCAGCGACTTCTGGGCTGCGCCCGTGGTGTCCGGGGCCGGGGTGTCGGATTGGGCCCAGGCCGGCGTGGCACCGGCGGCGCACAGCGCCATGACGGTGGCGCTGATGTACTTCAAGCGAAACATTCGCATCCCTCGATCAAGTGCCAGGATCTCTGGCGCCAAAAGAAAGGCAGCGAAAGGATCCCTCCGCTGCCGCCATGTGCGCAGGGTCGGACCATCCGCCTCCCCCATGCCTCTGCCTCCATCGTGCTCAGTGCGGGCCCGCTTGTGATCCCGGGGAAACCGCAACTGCTCAACGCGTCACGAACGGGTATGCATTCGTGACACCTGTGTGAAAAAAGGCAAAGCAAGTGGTGGGCCACGACATATTCGTGGCCGGGCGCTCAACCCGTCGCGGGTGGCGGTGCGCTGCGCAGTGTGAGCGTGAACTCGGCCCAGGCGCCTTGCTGGCTGCGGGCCTCGATGCGGCCGCCCATGCTCTCGACGAGCTGGCGGGTGATCGCCAGGCCGATGCCGCTGCCGGTTTCAGCACCGGCGTCGCGCCCGAGGCGGTTGAACGGCTCGTACAGCCGCGCGAGTTGAGCGTCGCTGAGCCCGGGCCCGCTGTTCCAGACGGCCAATTGCAGTGCGCCTGCCTCGGCGCGGTGCAGCGTGACCCGCACGACTCCCTCGGGGGCACCGTACTTGATCGCGTTCGACAGCAGGTTCAGCAGCGACTGCTTCAGGCGCAGCGGGTCGGCCAGCGCAGGCGGCAGGCCGGCCTCGAATGCGCGCTCGATGTGCATGCGGCGCTGCGCGGCGTCGCCGGCCACCATCGCGAGCGCCTCGTCGGCCAGCGCCTGCAGGTCGAGCGGCACGCTGTGCATGTCCATCGCACCGACCTCGACCTTGCTCAGGTCCATCAGGTCGGTGATCAGGCGCAGCAGGTGCTGGCCGGCCCGCTCGATGTGCTCGACCCGCTCCAGCTGCTGCGCCTGCAGCGGCGCGGCGGTGTCCAGCCGCAGCAGCTGCGAGAAACCCAGCACCGCGTTGAGCGGCGTGCGCAGCTCGTGGCTCACGCGGGCGAGGAACTGCGATTTCATCGCGTTGGCCTGCTCGGCCGCGTGCTGCTGCTCGCGGGCCGCCTGGGC
This sequence comes from Rhizobacter sp. P1_G5, assembly GCF_056405435.1. NCBI lineage: Bacteria > Pseudomonadati > Pseudomonadota > Betaproteobacteria > Burkholderiales > Sphaerotilaceae > Rhizobacter > Rhizobacter sp. P1_G5. Next base: position 20,097 of record NZ_JBFUCB010000021.1, read on the forward strand.
CGCCTTCACATCGGTGATGTCGGCGAAGCTGCCGACCATGCGCAGGATGCGGCCGTCGGCATCGCGCTCGGCGACGTGCCCGCGGCTGAGCACCCACACCCAGCGGCCGTCGGCGTGGCGCAGCCGGTACTCGTCGGCATAGGGTTCGCGCTGGTCGCGCAGGAAGGCGCGGAAGCGCTCGCTCGCGCCCGGCAGGTCGTCCGGATGGCACAGCTTCGCGAAGCTGTCGGTGGCGACTTCGCCGAAGCGCGAGTTGAAATCGTCGGGGGTCGTGCCGATCAGGTCGGCCCAGCGCCCGCCGAGCGTCAGCATGTCGCTGCGCAGGTCGCGCGCCCACAGGCCGATGCGGCCGCCGTTGATCGCGGCGTCCAGCCATTCGCGCGAATGCCGCAGCTCGGTGATCATCTGCTCGCGTTCGGCGGCGAGCGCCTGTTGCGCCGTCACGTCGGTCACCACGCACAGCCGGGCGCTGCGGTCGCCGAACTGCAGGCCGTGCGCGCTGGTGCGTGCGAGCAGCTCGCTGCCATCCTTGCGGCGGTGGCGCCATGGGCCCGAAGACGTGACGCCGGGCGCGTCGGGCCCGCGCACCGCACGCACCTGCGCCTCCATCGCCGGAATGTCCTCCGGCGGGCGCAGGTCGGCCAGCGTCATCTGCAGGAATTCCTCGCGCGACCAGCCGTACTGCGCGATCGCCGCGCCGTTCACATCCAGGAAGCGCAGCGACAGCGCGTCGTAGATCCACATCGGCTGCGGATTGGCGTGGAACATCTGCTCGTAGCTGACGGCGATCTCGTGCAGCACGGTGTCTTCGGTGCTGGCGCGCGTGGTCAGCGAGCGCAGCAGCAGGATCAGCAGGCAGCCCGTCATCGCGACGAACAGCAGGCCCTGGATCGTGTGCACCAGCGTCAGCTGGCGCGGGTCGCTGGTCAGCGCGAGCGCCGCATGCTCGGACAGCAGCACCCAGGCCGTGCCCGCCGCCAGGTAGGCCAGGACCAGCACGACGGGGCTGCGGTGGGGGCGCTCTTGCATGCGGGTCGCTCCGGTCTACATCGTCTCAAAGCACGCCGCGTTCGCGCAGCGCCGCCAGTTGCCCGGGCGTCACGCCGATCTCGCGCAGCACGGCCTCGCTGTCCTCGCCGAGGGTCGGCGCGCGGCGGCGGATCGAGCCGGGCGTCGCGCTCAGCTTCGGCACGATGCCCGGGGTCTCGAGCGACAGGCCCTGCGCGCTGGTGATGCGCTGCAGCATGCCGCGCGCGCGGTAGTGCGGATCGTCGGCGATGTCGCGCGCGGTGTAGAGGCGCCCGGCCGGCACGTGGGCGGCGTTCAGCGCGTCCAGCACCTCGGCGACGCCGCGCGACGCGGCCCAATCGCCGATCGCCGCGTCGATCTCGGCGACCCGCGCGACGCGCCCGGCGTTGCCGGCCAGCGCCGGGTCGGCGCCGAGGTCGTCGCGCCCGATCGCCGCCATCAGGCGCTTGAAGATGCTGTCGCCGTTGCCGGCCACCAGCACCCAGCCGTCGCGGCAGGCGTAGGCGTTGCTCGGCGCGATGCCGGGCAACGCCGAGCCAGCGGGCTCTCGCACGGTGCCGAAGGCGCTGTACTCGGGCAGCAGGCTTTCCATGCAGTTGAAGACGGCTTCGTAGAGGGCCACGTCGATGACCTGCCCGCGCCCCTTCGGTGCCTCGGCCGACACCGTCGCGTGCCGGTGCTGCAGCGCCATCAGGATGCCGATCACGCCGTGCAGCGACGCGAGCGTGTCGCCGATGCTGACGCCCACGCGCACCGGCACGCGGCCCGGCTCGGCCGTCAGGTGGCGCAGGCCGCCCATCGCCTCGGCGACGACGCCGAAGCCCGGCCGGTCTTTATAGGGCCCGGTCTGGCCGTAGCCGCTGATGCGMAGCATCACGAGGCCCGGGTTGGCGGCCGACAGGCATTCGTAGCCGAGCTCCCAGGCCTCCATCACGCCGGGCTTGAAGTTCTCGACCAGCACGTCGCACTCGGCGGCGAGCCGGCGCACGATGTCACGCGCCTCGGGCTGCTTCAGGTCGAGCGCCAGGCTGCGCTTGTTGCGCGACTGCACCTCCCACCAGACACTGGTGCCCGCGTGCATCAGGCGCCACTGGCGCAGCGGGTCGCCGCTGCCGGGCGGCTCGACCTTGATCACGTCGGCGCCGAAGTCGGCCAGGGTCTTGGCGGCGAACGGGCCGGCGATCAGCTGGCCGAGTTCGAGCACCTTGAGGCCGGCGAGCGGGCCGGGGGAGGTGGGCGCTGGGGAAGGCGCTTGAGCGGACATGCCCGCGATGGTAGTGTCTGGCGCCGCCAATTCGATGGGGAACGCCATGCGATTCATCGCCCTCGGGGTCTCGTGCGCGCTGCTGCTCGCGGCGCTGGCCGACGGCGCCGCCGCGCTCGAGCGTTCGATCGACAAGGAAGCGGTGGTGGCTGCGCCGCTGGCCGCCGTCTGGCAGAGCTGGACCACGAAGGCGGGCATCGAGGGCTTCTTCGCGCCCGAGGCCGAGGTCGATGCGCGCGTCGGCGGGGCCTTCCACATCCACATGGATCCGCTGGCCGAGCCCGGCATGAAGGGCGCCGACGACATGCACTTCATGGCGCTGCAGCCGATGCAGATGATCAGTTTCGACTGGAACGCACCGCCCTCGCTGCCCGAGGCGCGCCGGCAGCGCACCTTCGTCGTCGTGCGCTTCGCGCCGGTCGATGACAACAGCACGCGCGTGACGCTGCACCACGTCGGCTGGGGCGACGGCGGCGAATGGGACAAGACCTACGCCTACTTCGACCGGGCGTGGGGCCGCGTGCTGGAGAACCTGCAGAAGCGCCACGCCGCCGGGCCGGTCGACTGGACGGCGTGGATGGAGAGCCTGCGCAAGGCGCATGCGGCGGCGCCGGCGCGTTGAGGCGACCTACCACTTGCACCCGCTGCCCTTGACCGCATCGACCGCCAGCGGCACGGCCGCCAGCAGGCCCATGCCGCTGTAGGCGGTGCGGCAATCGGTGCGACCGGCCTTGTCGAGCTCCTCGGTGATCTTGGCCTTGCGCTCGGGCGGCGGCGGCAACAGCGGCAGCACGCCGGGCGACATGCCGCCGGCGCTGCTGCCGCGGCTGCGCAGGCTCGGCAGGTTGAGGTTCAGCTTCGGTTCGCCGGGGGCACCGGGCGGCGTGGCGGCGTTGTCGTGGCCGGTCTCGCCGCCGGGGCCGACGACAGGGCCGGTGGTGGGGCCGACCGGTGACGGGGCGGTGGCGGGCTCGACGGCGGTACCGGGGCTGGCGCGCCGCGCGGCGGGGGGCGCCACAGGCTGGGGTGCAAGCACGGGCTCGGGCAGCGGTGCGGGTGCGGGGGCAGGTACCGGCGCCGGAACGGGCACCGGAGGCGAGGCCGGCACCGGGACGGGCGGCGGCACCTCGACAACCGGCTCGGGGCGCGGGACCGGCAGCGGCGCGGGGGGTGGTGGCGGCTCCACCGGGACCGGCATCGCCACCGGCGGCGCGACGGGGGGCAACGGCAAGGGCAGCGGAAGCGGCTGCGGCGCCGTCGGTTCGGGCTCCACCGCAGGCGGCGGCGCGGCGGGCCGTGCCGCCACCGGTGCCGCGTCGCGCACGGCGGAGGCG
>NZ_JBFUCB010000022.1:0-23590 GCF_056405435.1 Rhizobacter sp. P1_G5
ACCCGGAACTCGTCGGCGAGGTGCTGAAGGTGATGCGCGAGCTGGCCGGCGAGGGGCGCACGATGATCGTCGTCACCCACGAGATGGCGTTCGCGGCCGAGGTGTCGCGGCACGTGATGTTCCTGCACCAGGGCGTCGTCGAGGAGGAGGGCGATCCGCGCGAGGTGCTGGCGAGGCCGCGCAGCGAGCGGCTGCGCGCGTTCCTGTCAGGCGGACTGAAGTGAGGCCATCGCCTCGCCGAGGCGGATCGGCAGTGCCGGCTCCCACGCCGGATTGAACGCCAGCGGCCCCGCCGGGAACAGCATCACGACCGTCGAGCCGAGCAGGAAGCGGCCCATCTCGTCGCCCTGCTTCAGCGTGACCGGTGGTGCATCGTCGTCGTAGCGCCATTCGCGCAGCGTGCCGCTGCGCGGCGGGTTGACCACGCCATGCCACACCGTCGCCATGCTGCCRACGATGGTGGCGCCGACCAGCRCCAGCACRAASGGCCCGCGCGGGCCGTCGAACACGCAGACCACGCGCTCATTGCGCGCGAACAGCCCCGGCACGCCGCGCGCGGTGGTCGGGTTGACCGAGAACAGCGCGCCCGGCACGTGGATCATGCGGCGCAGCCGGCCGTCGCAGGGCATGTGGATGCGGTGGTAGTCGCGCGGGCTCAGGTAGAGCGTCGCGAAGTGGCCGCCGTCGAACTGCTTCGCGAGGGCCGCATCGCCGCCGACCATCGCCGTCGTGCTGTAGCGGTGGCCCTTGGCCTGGAAGATCTGGTCGTGCTCGATGCGACCGAACTGGCTGATCGCGCCGTCCACCGGGCAGATCAGGTCGGCCTGCGCGAGCGGCCGTGCACCGGGCTTCAGCGCACGCGTGAAGAACTCGTTGAAGCTCGGGTAGGCGGCGATGTCGGGGTCGGCGGCCTCGGCCATGTCGACGCCGTAGCGCTTGACGAACCAACGGATCAGCCGCGTGGTCGAGGCGCCCCCGCGGGCCGACGCGATGCGGCCGGCCAGCAGCGTCAGCGCTTGCTTGGGGAGGAGGTATTGCGGGAGGACTGCGAGACGATCCGACACGTTGAGGGGCGCGAGGCTGGGCGAAGCTGCGCAGTGTAGCCACGCCGCCGGGCGCGCCCCCCGAGGATCATCCCGCAGTGCGCAGCTGGGTGTTGAAGAACGCGATCGTGCGCGTCCAGGCCTGCTTGGCGGCCGCGTCGTCGTAGCGCGGCGTCGTGTCGTTGTTGAAGCCGTGCTGGGTGCCGGGGTACTTGTAGGCGTCGAACTTCACCTTGGCGGCCTTCAGCGCGGCCTCGTACGGCGGCCAGGCGGCGTTGATGCGCTCGTCGTTGTCGGCGAAGAACAGCAGCAGCGGCGCCTTGATGCCGGCCACCTTGTCGAGCGCCGGCGCATTGCCGTAGAACGGCACGCCGGCCGCCAGCTCGGGCACGCGCGTGGCCAGCAGGTTGACGACGCCGCCGCCGTAGCAGAAGCCGACCGCGCCGAGCTTGCCGTTGCCCAGCGGGTGGGCGCGCAGGTAGTTGGCGGCGGCGATGAAGTCCTCCTGCGTCTTGGCCTGGTCGAGCTTGCCGAACAGCTCGCGGGCCTTGTCCTCGTCGCCGGGGTAGCCGCCAAGCGGGAACAGCGCGTCGGGGGCGAACGCGATGAAGTTCTCGAGCGCGAGGCGGCGCGTGATGTCCTCGATGTGCGGGTTCAGGCCGCGGTTCTCGTGCACCACCAGCACCAGCGGCAGCTTGCCGGAGACGCGCGCCGGCTTCACCAGGTAGCCGCGCACCTTGCCGTAGCCGAGCGGCGACGGGATCTCGACCGATTCGGCCGCGATGCGCGGGTCGGTCTTCGGCACCTGCTCGGCGGCGGCGAACTTCGGGCTCAGCGCCTCGAGCAGGCCGGCGGCCGTGAGGCCGCCGACGGCGTACTTGCGGGCGCCGTCGAGGAAGCCGCGGCGGTCGATCTGGCCGTGCACGTACTTGTCGAACAGGCGCAGCACCTCGGGATCGAAGTCGCTCGCGGTCTGGCGGGGCTTGTCTTGGGCCATCGGGTTGTCCTCTCTGGTGATGAACACGGAAGGGTCTGAGCCGCGGAGTTGAGCCGCAAACGGCGTGCCTGTCACTTGCAGGGGGATTGCCACCGTACAGAACTCAGGTTTTGCGCGCGCATCGCACGGCTGAAACATGCATCGGCCCGCGTGGCCCGCAGAATGCGCGATCCCTGCTTCTGCCGCGCCCCGTGATCGCCTACGACCCCAGCCGCACCGCCCTGTACTCGCCCGAGCGGGCGCCCACGCTGTTCACGCCCGATGCGCAGCCGACCCTGCTGCAATTGGCCACCGAGGCCGCGCGCCTGGCCTACGTGCGTGCCGAGGGCTCGAAGACCGAGGCCGAGCGGCTGGCCGCCGCGCTGGCGCGGGCCGGTTTCGACGCGCCGCGGCTGTTCGCCGATGCCGGCAGCGGCTCGCAGGCCTTCGGGGCGCTGCGGCCGTCCGACGGGCTGGTGCTGGTGGCCTTCCGCGGCACGCAGCCGGACGAGCTGGCCGATCTCGCGAACGACCTGAATGCGCTGACGACGCCGTGGCCGGAGGCGAGCGGGCGGGTGCATGTGGGCTTTGCCGGTGCGGCGCGCACGCTGCTGCCGCGCATCGGCCACTGGCTGGATGGGGATGCGAAACCGCGCAACGGGCTGCTGCTGACCGGGCACAGCCTGGGCGCGGCGCTCGCGACGCTGGCGGCCTCGGTGTGGCACGAGGGAACGCTGGTCACGCTCGGTTCCCCGCGCGTCGGCGATGCGGTGTTTGCGGCAGGGCTGCGCAATCCGCAGCGCATCCGGCTCGTCAACTGCTGCGATCTGGTCACCGACCTGCCGCCGAGCCTGCGCACCTACACGCACGTGACGCCGGCCAGCTACATCACGAGCGCCGGCGAGCTGGTCGAGCGGCCCGATTCAACGCGCGTCGACGACGACCGCATGCGTGCCCGCACCGCCTACTTCGGCGAGCACGCCGGCAGGCCCGGTGCGGTGCTGCTGCGCGACCTGGCGGACCATGCGCCGATCAACTATGCGCGGGCGTTCTTCTGAGCAGTCAGGATCGCGCGTCGGGCAGCGGGGCACCGCAATCGCTGCAGTAGCGTGCGCTGGCGGCATGGCCCTCGGTCAGGCAGGCGGGGCAGGTCCGCGTGGTGGGCGCCGGCTGGCCCCGGAACCGCAGCGCCGTGAACTCGGCGCTGACGATGCCGGTCGGCACCGCGAGCGTGCCCCAGCCGACCAGCATCATGAACGACGCGATGAAGCGCCCGAGCCCGGTCTTCGGCGTGATGTCGCCGAAGCCGACGGTGGTCATCGTCGAGATCGCCCAGTAGACCGACACCGGGATGTTGTCGAAGCCGTTGCCGGGCCCCTCGACCGCATACATCAGGCTGCCCATCACCACCGTGACCAGCAGCACGAAGCTCAGGAACACCAGGATCTTGCGGCGGCTGGCCATCAGCGCCTCGCCGAGCGCGCGGTACTCGGCGATGTAGGCCGCCAGCTTCAGGATGCGGAACAGCCGCAGCAGGCGCAGCGCCCGCACGTCGATCAGCGCATGCAGGCCGGGCACCACCAGCGCGGCCCAGGTCGGCAGCACCGCCAGCAGGTCGATGATGCCGAACACGCTGCCGGCATAGCGCCCGGGACGCTGCACGCAGGCGAGCCGCGCCAGGTACTCGAGGCTGAACAGCACCGTGAACACCCACTCGAGCACCGAGAAGACCTCGCCCCAGCGTGCATGCACCGATGCGAAGCTGTCGAGCATCACGACCACCACGCTCGCGAGGATCAGCCACACCAGCACCAGGTCGAACAGCCGGCCGCTGCGGGTGTCGGCCTCGAAGATCACCGTGAACAGCCGCAGGCGCCAGCCGCCGAGCGGGCGGCCGAAGCGTTCGGCGGGCTCGGTGGGCTGGGCGGGGGCAGCCGGCGGGGCGGGCATCAGGTCTCTTGTCAGACCGCCTCCCAGCGCTTGCTGCGCTCGGAGCGGAACAGCGCGTCGATCACCCGCATGTTGGTGATCGCGTCGTCGACGCCGTAGGGCAGCGTGATCTCGCCGCGCACCGCGCGCGAGAACGCATCGCCCTGCAGCGTGTACTGGTCGGCCTCGGGGAGGGTTTCGGTCTCGATGGCCGAGCCGTCGAGCGCGCGGCCGCTGTCGATGAAGATCTTCGTGCGGCCGCCGAGCGGCGCATTGAACGGGATCTGGATCTCGATGCGCCCGGTGGTGCCGACCACCTGCACGCGCTGGTACGGYACGCTCTGCGTCGACACCGTGAAATCGAGGTGGCGGCCGCCGCCGAAGTCGGCGAGCGCGCTGCAGCTGCGGTCGGTGTGGAAGTTCGGGTCGCGGTCGACCAGCGCGATCACGCGCTTCGGGTCGGCCTCGAACATGAAGCGGCCGGCGACGATCGCGTAGCAGCCGATGTCGTACAGCGCGCCGCCGCCGATGTCGGCCATGTTGCGGATGTTGGCGGGGTCGTCGTTGAAGTACGAGAAGAACACCTGCACCTGGCGCACGCTGCCGATGCGGCCGGCGCGCAGCAACTCGCGCACGCGCAGCCACTGCGGGTGGTAGCGCACCATGAAGGCCTCGCTGACGAGCACCTTGTCGGCGACGGTGCGCAGCTCGGCGGCCTCTTGCGCGGTGATCGACACCGGCTTCTCGCACAGCACATGCTTGCCGGCGCGCGCGGCCTGCAGTGTCAGCGGGATGTGCAGGTGGTTGGGCAGCGGGTTGTAGACGGCCTCGATCTCGGGGTCGGCGAGCATCTCCTCGTAGGAGCCGTACGCCTTGGCCAGGCCGAGCTTGTCGGCGGCCCGCTGCGCTGGTTCGAGCGAGCGCGATGCGATGCCGCGCACGTCGCAGAAGGCGCTCTTCTGCATGCCGGGGATGACTTTCTCGAGCCCGATCTTCGCGGTGCTGAGCACCCCCCACACGACCTTCTTCATGCTGCCTCCGAAAATGATGCCGGCGCAGACTTTAGTCCGCGCGGGCGGGTTCGGGAACAGGCCGGCGCAGAAATCAGCTGCGCAGGTCGCGGCGCATGCGGACGGCGTCTTCGACGTCTTCGTAGTAGCCCGAGACGATGCCGGTCTCGCGGAAGCCGTGGTGCTTGTAGAACGAGCGGGCCTGCGTGTTGCTGGCGCGCGCCTCGACGCGGACCACGGCAATGCCCGCGGCGCGGGTGGTGGCATCGAGCCAGGCCATCAGCGACGAGCCGATGTGGCGGTGGCGCTGCGTGGCCGCGACGGCAAGCAGCAGCAGGTGGGCTTCCTCGTCGTCGTATTTCATGATCGCGAAGCCGTGCAGCACGCCTTGCTCGTGGCCGACGATCACGTTGGTGCTGCGGTCGCGCAGGCTGCGGCGCACGCGCTGCGGCGTCCAGCGCCAGGGCAGGCCATGCTCGATGGCCTCGCGCGACAGCGCGGCGATCGCGTGCGCGTCTTCGGGCAGGGCGAGTCGGATCTCGACGGGGGCGGGCATGGCGCGCAGCTTAAGCGCTCCGGCCCCCCGATCCGGCGGGGCAAGCACGCCGATTTTTTTGATAGACTGGCGCCCTTGTTGGGGGGGTAGCTCAGCTGGGAGAGCGTCGCGTTCGCAATGCGAAGGTCGGGAGTTCGATCCTCCTCCTCTCCACCAACAGATTCGGCCTCAGAGGGAAACCTCTGGGGCCTTTGTCTTTCAAGGGCTTGTTCCCGTTCGTCTTCCCGGAAACCTTCCCAGGCACCAAGGGTAGGTCCAGGTGGCCCGTTTCGGGGCTGCCCCCTTCAGGGCGTCGTGCAGGTGTAGTTCGCTGCCAACCTGGCGGCTGCTGCGTCATTGGCCGGGCCGGTGTAGCGAGGGTACTGCGGGTGCTGGCACAAGGGCAGCGTGCTTGACACCGCCCCCGCTGCATCGAGCTTCTGTGCGGTCAAGGTGCCCGGCGCCGCGCCCTTCGTGATCCATTGGTCCAGCGCGGTGAGCAGGTCCGACGTGTCTGCTCCGGGGCCGCCCGCGCAGTGGTCAACGCCAGGCGCAACGTAGAAGCGCGTGGCCGCGTCGGCGTTCGTCGCGCCGACGGCGTTTCGCATGTTGGCGACGTACTCGGCAGTCGAGTTCACGCTGAGCGCCCCATCATTGCCGCCGTGCCACAGGATCAGCTTGCCACCGCTGTTGATGAACGGGCGAATGTCGGTGCTCGTCGCGTCGTTGAGCGCCGCCATCGCATAGAGCGCGTTCTGATTTTGATCCCACGGCGCGTAGGTCAGCGAATTGGCTGCCGGGTCGCGCGCGAGATAGTTCTTGACGGTGGTGTCCTGGAACAGGAACTGCAGCGCGCCCGTGACATTGCCGCCGCCCGTTTCCCACACTGCCCAGGCGCCTGGATCGTCCTCGTTGCCGGTCAGGTTCCAGCCGGCATTGCGGAAGGTATTGCTGCCGGTGAACGCAGCGTCGGTCGTCCACGACGTGACCACCGCCAGCTGCGCATCCGAGAGGCAGGTGTCACCGGTGTCTGCGCCGCCGGCACAGCGCAATGCGCTCACATTGACGAGCGCCGGCGTGCAAGCCGCGGGGTTCGAGACGACACCATCGACGATGCCGTCCAGCGCATCGCAGGTGTCGCGCACGTGCTTGGCCAACAGCGCTGTCTTGGCCGTGCTGAATGCGCCACCAGGAGCCGCCAGCGCCTTGGCCGTGCGGTTGAATGCGCCCATGAATCCCACCCAGTTGTAGGCGGGTGCCCGCGCGATGACGCCGTCAAACAAGTTCGGATAGCGCTGCACGTTCATCAACGCTTCCCGCCCGCCGTTGGAGCAGCCCTCGAAATATGACTTGGAGGGCGGCATGCCGTAGGCCGCGGTCACCGCCTCGAGTGCGGTCGACATCACCGTCGGCACCGAGAGGCTGCCGAAGAGCTGGGCTGCAAAGGTGTCGGTCAAGGCGAAGTCGGCAGACAGCCCGCTGCCCTGGTGGCCGGAGTCGCTGGCGACCGTTGCGTAACCCTGAGTCAGTGCCGGCACGGATACCGCGGGGATCGACCCGTTGTAGCCACCGCCGCCGCCGTAGTAGAGCTTGCCGTTCCAGGCGTTCGGCAGACGCATCTCGAAGTTCAGGGCCGGAGCGATGGTGCCATTGACCTTGCAGTAGCTCGGTACGGCTGCGCTCGCGGCCACCGCGGCGGCGGTGAGGGTTGCGCCCGCGATGGTCTTGCCCGACAGGGCATCGCAGGCCTTCTGCGCAGTCACCACGACGGGTGCCGCGTCATCGTCGTTCGAGCCACAGGCCGACAGCAGCAACGAGCACGAGGCCATGGCGGCGAGCGCCGCAGGGCGGGCCGGGCTTGTCTTGCGATTTCCAACTCTCATGGTGTGTGTCTCCGTAGTCTTCAGCGGTGCATTGCCGCCTTGTCGATGGGCACGGGACGATTCTGGAATCTGCGCCGCAGATGGACTGTCCGTCGATGTACATTCCCGCGTTTTCCAGCTAGGGGAAGACCCCCATGACCGGCTCGCGGAACTGGATTGCCCCGATTGCGAAGACTCGCAGTACGGATAGCGTCGACGGGTACAACCGTTGAGTTCTCGCGAAAACCATGTCGGCTCCTTCCCTCGAAATGCGCGATCACCTGCGGGAAGCCCCGTGGGCCAGGCACCTGACCGCCGAGCAGTTGGTGCGAGTCGAGTGCGAAACCCAACTGGTGAAATACGCCGCCGGCTCCGTCGTCTGTCAGGAAGGCGCCCCAGCTCAGTATTGGATCGGCGTCCTGGATGGAATGGTGAAGGTCTCGACCGTTTCAGAGGACGGGCGCAGCACGACCTTCATCGGCGTGACCTCCGGCGGGTGGCTGGGCGAGGGGGCRATACTCAAGCACGAACTCAGACCTTACGAAGTGGTCACGCTGCGAGACAGCTGGATCGCGTTGATGCCGATGAAGACGTTCGACTGGCTTTTTGAAACCAGCCTGGCGTTCAATCACTTTCTGGTGCACCAGTTGAACGCCCGACTCGGGCAGTTCGTCGCTGTCGTGGAGAGTTGTCGCATGCAATCCACCACTGCCCAGGTTGCCGTGTGCGTGGCTGAGCTGTTCAACCCGTCGCTCTGCTCGGCCACCTCGGATGCCTTGCGCATCTCCCAAGAAGAAATCGCACGCTTGTGTGGCTTGTCGCGCCAGATCGCGAACCGAGCGCTGCACGAACTGCAGGCGGCCGGATTCATGCAAGTGCAGTACGGCAGCATCCACGTTCTGGATGTCGAAGGCTTGCACGCGTTTGGAAGGGCGCGCACGGTCATGGCGCGGTCTTCTGGTTCCCTCTCCCTGATCAGGCGAGCTTGAAAGGCATCTCGCGCAACGGTTTACCGGTCAGCGCTGCCACCGCGTTCGCGAACGCCGGTGCGAGCGGCGGCAGGCCGGGTTCACCCATGCCGGTGGGCGCATCGGCGCTGGGTACGACATGCACGACGACCTGCGGCATGTCGGTGATGCGCGGCACGACGAAGTCGCCGAAGTTGCTCTGCTCCACCACGCCGTCCTTCAACGTGATCGCCGCGCCGGGCAGGCACATCGACAGGCCCATGACGGCTGAGCCTTGCGCCTGAGCCTCGATGGTGCGCGGGTTCACCGCCAGGTTGCAGTGCACGCCGGCTGTCGCCCGGTGCAGCACGGGACTGTTGTCCTTGATCGAAGCCTCGACCACGTAGGCCACGACGGTCGAGAAAGACTCGTGCACCGCCACGCCCCAGGCGCGGCCGGCGGGGAGCTGCTTCTTGCCATAGCCGCTCTTGTCCACGGCCAGCTGTAGCGCGGCGCTGTGGCGCGGGTGCTTGTCGCCCCAGAGCTTCATGCGGTAGGCCACCGGGTCCTGCTTCGTCGCGCGGGCAATCTCGTCGATCAACGTCTCCATCACGAACGCGGTATGGGTGGAACCCACGCTGCGCCACCACAGCACAGGCACGTTGAGTTTGGGATGGTGCACCGTCAGGCGCATCGGCAGCGGGTAGGGCTCCCGCATGCCTTCGACTGCGGACGCGTCGACGCCATTCTTCACCTGGAACTGCTCGAACACGGAGCCGGCGAGGATCGACTGGCCGACGATCACGTGGTCCCAGGCCAGCACCTTGCCCGTGTCGTCGAAGCCAATGCGCGCGCGGTGCAGGTGCATCGGGCGGTAGTAGCCGCCTTTCATGTCGTCCTCACGGCTCCAGAGCGTTCGTACCGGCACCTTCAGGCCGGCGGCGGCCGCAGCCTTGGCGATCTCGCAGGCCTCGACCACGAAGTCGCTGGTGGCTGAAAAGCGCCGGCCAAAGCCCCCGCCCCCCATCTGCACATTCACCTTCACCTGCTCGGGCTTGAGGCCCAGCACGCGCGCGGCCGCGGCGCCGTCCATGCCGGGCGACTGCGAGCCCGTCCAGATTTCCGCGCGCCCGTCGTTGATCGCGACGGTGCAGTTGAGCGATTCCATGGCCGCATGGGCCAGGTAGGGGAAGACGAACTCGGCTTCCAGTTTCCGTGGTGCGTTGGCCAGTGGCGCCATGTCGGATTCGAAATGGCGCGGCCCGGGGCGGCCGGCCAACTCTCGGTACTGGGCGAGCTGCTTGTCGCTGTCGACTTTCTCGACCTTCGCCGTGTCCCATTGCAGCTTCAGCGCGTCGCGCCCTTGCTTGGCCGGCCAGTAGCCGTCGGCAATCACCGCGATGCCTTCGGCCCCACGGTCCAGCGGCACGCGCAGCACGGCTTTCACGCCCTTGACGGCGCGTGCCGCACCGTCGTCCACGGAGGCAAGCTTTGCACCGAACACGGGTGGACGAGCCACCACGGCGGTCAGCTGCCCGGGCAGGCGAACGTCGATGCCGAAGTTCTGCCGTCCGCTGCTCTTGGCCCGGGCGTCCAGGCGGCCGGTGGGCCGCCCGATGATGCGGAAGTCCTTTGGATCTTTCAGCGTGACCTTCTCGGGCACGGGCAAGGCCATCGCGGCTTCGGCTAGCTCGCCGTAACCCAGCTTGCGGCGGCCCGGGCCCAGCACTGTACCGGCCTGGGTGCGCAACGTGGATGCGTCCACGTTCCAGCGCGCCGCCGCCGCGGCCAGCAGCATGGCCCGAGCGCGCGCCCCCAGCTCGCGGTACTGCGTGTAGCTGTTCTTGACCGAGTTGGAACCGCCGGTCAGGTGCATGCCGAACGCCGGGTCGACATAGGCGGCGTCGCTCGAGCCATGCCGGCTGCGCACCAGCTTCCAGTCCGCATCGAGTTCCTCGGCCAGGATCATCGGCAATGCGGTCTGCACACCCTGACCCATCTCCAGCCGGTTGATCGTCACGGTGACCTCGCCGTTGGGAGCGATCTGCACGAAGGCCGAGGGCTGCTGGGTCGGCTTGAGGCCGCCGGCCGAATCGCCTGCGCCATTGGCCTGCGCTGTTGCCAGGTGAGGAAAGGCACCGAGCGCGAGCCCTCCTGCGCCGACCAGCTTCAGGAAGCTGCGACGCGGCAAGGCGGCGGCTTGGCCGGCGTGGTCCCGCTCCAGCATGTGCTGCAAGGCGAGCGGCAGTTCCCGGTATTCGATGTTGCGCGACATGGTGTTCCTCAGGCGAGGGTTGTGGCGGCATCGGCCACCGCGGCGCGGATGCGGGCGTAGGTGCCGCACCGGCAGATGTTGCCGGCCATCGCCGAATCGATCTTGGCGTCGGTTGGCAGCTTGCCGCGCGGGACGGACTTCAGGAACGCAGTGGCCGACATGATCTGGCCGCTCTGGCAGTAGCCGCACTGCGCGACGTCATGCTTGACCCAGGCTTCGTGCACCGCCTTGCCGACCTTGTCGGTGCCACCGGTGACGGCTTCGATGGTGGTGATCTTCTGCCCGGCCGCCGCGGAGATCGGCGTCACGCACGAGCGAATCGCCTGGCCGTCGAGATGGACCGTGCAGGCGCCGCACAGGGCCGCGCCACAGCCGAACTTGGTGCCTGTCATGCCCAGCGTGTCGCGCAGCACCCAGAGGATGGGGGTGGACGGGTCGGCATCGACCGTGCGATCGCGGCCGTTGATGTTGAGCTTGCTCATGGTCGGTGGGTTCTCCGCGAACAGTGGATGGGCAAGGGACGCCTGGTGAGTCAGCGTTTGGGATTGCGACTGTAGGCACACCGATCGGGAAGAAAAAGGCACCAACGCTTATGACCGTATGAAGGTCTCCTTCAAGACGCATGTCGACCGACGTACTCGATCAACGCCTTCAGCTTCGAAGGCTGATCGTGCCTGCTGGGGTAGTACAAGTAAAAGCCAGGGAACGTTGGCGAGAACTCGGTCAGCACACGCTTCAAGCGCCTGGCCTGAAGGTAGGGCTGTGCCAGTTGTTCGAAGGTGTACGCCAATCCGACGCCTTCGAGCGCGATGTCCAGGCTGAACGTCGTGTCGGTGATGATCAGGTTGCCGCCGACCTCGTAATCCACCTGGCGGCCATCTACGTCGAACTCCCACTTGTAGATGGCGCCTGTGGAGGCAAAGCGCAGCCGGATGCAGTTGTGACGCACAAGATCGTCTGGATGCCGGGGGGCTGGCACACGCCGCAGATACTCAGGAGTGGCCACCACCGCGACTGTCATGGGTCCACCGATGGGGACGGCGACCATGTCGCGATGCACGCTCTCGCCAAACCGGATGCCTGCGTCGTAGCCTTTCTCGACGATGTCGATGAAACCTTCATCATGGGTCAGCTCGAGCTGGACATGCGGGTTCTCTCGAAGAAAACCCTCCAACAGCGGGCGCAGGACCAGCGCAATGGAGACCCTTGCCGCATTCAAGCGCAATGTGCCGGAGGGCTTGCCCTGAAGGACATTCAGTTCGTCCCCCGCATCGACGACTTGCCCGAGGGCTGGGCCGATGCGTGAGAGGTAGGCCCGACCGGCTTCAGTCAGGCTGACGCTCCGCGTGGTGCGGTTCAATAGCCGCACGCCCAAACGCGTCTCCAGATGCCGGATGGCTTGGCTCAACGCGGATGGCGACACCGCCAAGTCCGCTGCTGCCGCAGTGAAGCCGCCGTGCTCAGCGACCTTCCAGAACGCGATCAATCCGTCCAGTTGATTCAGCTTCATACCTTGAAGCTTACCTTCACAGGTCATGCAGCATTACCCCATTTTTCTTTTGGGTCCTTGTCCATAAAGTTCATGCACGGCCGGTGAGGAAGGTTCTCACCGAAGTCATCACAAGGAGCACGTCATGAGCAAAGTCTGGTTCATCACTGGAGCGGGCAGCGGCATCGGCGCCGGAACCGTCAAGGCCGCGCTGGCGGCCGGCGACCGCGTCGTCGCCACCGGCAGGAACGTGGAGAAGCTGAGAAACGCCCTGCGCGGCGTGGCGACCGACAAGCTGGAGATTCTTCGACTGGATGTCTCCGACGAGGCGCAGGCTTCAACTGCTGTCGCGCAGGCGATGACGAGGTTCGGCCGGATCGACGTCGTGCTGAACAACGCCGGCTACAGCCTGGTCGGCAACTTCGAAGAGCTGACGACACAAGAGATCGAGCGCCAGTTCGCCACCAACTTCTGGGGCGTGAGCCACGTCATGCGGGCAACCTTGCCCGTCATGCGCCAGCAGCGCTCCGGCCACATCATCAACATGAGCTCGGTGGCGGGCGTCGTTGGGATGAAGCACTGCAGCGCCTATGGCGCAAGCAAGTTCGCCGTGGAGGGCCTTTCGCTGGCAGTCGCCGACGAGGTCGAGAAGTTCGGCATCAAGGTCACCGTCGTCGAGCCGGGCTTCTTCCGCACGGACCTGCTGGAGGCTGCCAACGTCAAGTGGCCCAGCCATCGAATCGACGACTACGCGGCAACCGAGGTGAGCGCCCAGGAAATGTGGTCTCCCTACGATAGCCAGCAGCCGGGGGACCCCGACAAGCTCGGCGAAGTGCTCGTGAAGCTCACCGGCATGGAGGCACCGCCACGCCTGTTCGTGGCGGGAGGCGACGCGATCGAGATGATTGCGCCGGCCGTGCAAGCCCGACTGAAGGCAGTGCATGCCTTCGAGGAGCTTTCGAAATCCACCGCCGGCAACTTCTGATCACGAGGAGCATTCGATGCCTGGATTGTTCGACAGCTACACGTTGAAGGGGGTCGCTCTTCGCAACCGCCTCGCAGCTTCGCCGATGTGCCAGTACATGGCCAAGGAAGGCCTGGCGACCGACTGGCACCTTCCGCACTATGCAAGTCTGGCGCGCGGTGGTGCGGGCCTGGTGATGGTCGAGGCTACCGCCGTGTCGCCCGAGGGCCGCATCACGCCCGGAGACCTCGGGCTCTGGAGCGATGCGCACGTGCGGGGACTGGCCGCCGTGGCCCGAACCATCACGGGTGCGGCTGCGGTGCCAGGCATCCAGCTCGCCCATGCAGGGCGCAAGGCGGGCTGCGCGCCACCCTGGGAAGGCGGCGCGCCACTGGCCTCGACGGACCCGGCACGCTGGGAACCCATCGCGCCTTCGGCATTGCCACTGGTCGCGGAGCAGCCCCACGTGCCGCGCGCGATGACGCTGGCGGATATTCGCCGGGTGCAGCAAGACTTTGTCGATGCGGCGAAGCGCGCGCATGACGCAGGCTTCAAGTGGCTGGAACTGCACTTTGCGCACGGCTTCCTGGCGCAGAGCTTTCTTTCGAAGCACTCCAACGCACGTGACGACGCCTACGGCGGCAGCCTGGAGAACCGCGCAAGGTTCCTCGTCGAAACGGTGGCCGCGGTGCGGCAGGTCTGGCCGGAAGAGCTTCCGCTCACGGCCAGGCTGGGGGTGCTGGAATTCGACGGCGATGACGACACGAACCTCGCTGAATCCATCGACGTACTGAAGCGTCTCAAGGCCGCCGGGCTGGACCTCGTGGACGTGGGCATTGGCTTCTCGACCATGTCCCCGGTCCCATGGGCGCCGAACATGCTGGTCCCGGTCGCCGAACGAGTCCGCCGCGAAACAGGCTTGCAGGTGGCCACCAGCTGGCTCATCACCGATGCCAGGCAGGCCGACGGCTTCGTGCGAGACGGCCAGCTCGATCTCGTGATGTTCGCGCGGCGGTTGCTGGACAACCCGCATTGGCCGCAGCAGGCTGCTCGGCAACTCGGTGTGGCCAAGTCCTCATGGGTGCTGCCCACGCCGTATGCGTACTGGCTCGAGAACTGGGCTGCGGCATGAAGCGCCGCGATGTATTGGCAGGCATCACCTTTGCCAGCGCAGGACTGACGGCAAAGTCGCACTCGTGGGCCGCTGGCTTGAAAAGCAAAGGAAGAGGAAAAATGACCACACGCAAACTCGGAACACTTGAGGTCTCGGCGTTGGGCGCTGGATGCATGAGCATCAGTGCCAACTACGGCCCCCCAGCGGACATTGCCCAAGGCATCAAGACACTCCGACTTGCCCATGAACTGGGCGTCACCTTCTTTGACACGGCCGAGGTCTATGGCCCGCATACCAGCGAGCAGCTTGTCGGCGCAGCGCTGGAGCCTTTTCGCGACCAGGTCGCGATCGCCACGAAGTTCGGATTCGAGCTTGAGCAGCCAGGAGGCGGCCTCAACAGCCGCCCTGTGCAGAGTTTGCTGTCGGGTTGCTCGTCACAGGCATGTCAGCTCCTCAATCTATGAGCCCATGGTGGGTCGGCCATCATGTCTGTGGCGCGCCGGGTTGCCTTGACGGTTCGCATGTCAACGCACATGCTTTGCCGCACGCTACAGCTTCGATCCCGGACCGACATGACGATGAGCTTGAGGACTTCGTCGAACAGATGGGACGCTGCGCTGCGCGTTGACCCAAGACAGTGATGTGATTCGGAATGGCCACGCGACGGAGCTTACTGTCCCGCGCCCCTCAGGCCCCCATCCCCCTCAGCACGTCATAGCAAGCCCCCATCGTGTGGTAATCCACCTTCCCGGCCGGGCTCTTCTCGTCCGAGATCTTGCGGTTGTCCGGCGTGAGGATGCGGTACCAGGCGCCGTGCTCGTGGTCGATCATGTGCGCCCAGCTGTAGGTCCACAGCTTGTCGTACCAGCCCCAGTAGCCGGCGTCGCCGGTGCGCAGCGCGAGCAGCGCGGCGGCGGCCAGGCTCTCGGCCTGCACCCAGAAATACTTGTCGCCGTCGCACACGCTGCCGTCCGGCGCGAAGCCGTAGACCAGCCCGCCGTGCGCCGCGTCCCAGCCGCGGCGCATCGCGGTGTCGAAGAAGCGGCGCGCGGTCGGCAGCAGCCACGCGGGGCGCTGGTCGGCCGGCAGGTGGGTCTCCAGCTGCAGCAGCAGCTTCGCCCATTCGGTCAGGTGCCCGGTCTGGAAGCCCCACGGCCGGAAGATGTTCGTCTTGTCGTCGCGGTTGTAGTCCCAGTCGACCGACCAGTCGGCGCGGTAGTGCTCCCACACCAGCGGCCCGTCGGGCGTGTCGGCCAGCGCCGCCTGGCGCTGCGTGATCGACTCGGCCAGCGTCAGCGCGCGCTGCAGGTACTTCGYGTCCTTCGTCGCGTCGAACGCGGCGATCATCGCCTCGCAGCTGTGCATGTTCGCGTTCTGGCCGCGGTAGCTGCCGACCTTCCACGCGGCGTCCGCTTCATCGGCATACAGGCCGCGCGACGGCTCCCAGAAGCGCTGCTCCATCAGCGCGAAGCTCGCGTCGAGCCCGGTGCGCGCCTCCTCCACGCCGGCCATCAGCGCATGCGCATGCGCGAGCACCACGAACGCGAGGCCGTAGCAGTGGTTGGTGCTGTCCTGCACGGTGGCCTTCGTGCCGTCCCAGTCGAGCTGCCACGCGTAGCCGCCGTTCGGCTGCAGGTGCGCCTGCTGCAGGAAGCGCAGCGCGTGGCGCGTGCTGTCCTGGTAGCGCTGCTCGCCGAAACGGCGGAACGCCATCGCCTGCGTGAACACGAAGCGCGTGCTGCTGACCAGGTGGCGCGTGCGCCGGTCGTAGACCGTGCCGTCGTCCTTGTAGAAGTGGAAGAAGCCGCCGCTGTCGTCGCGGCAGCGGCCGTCGTAGAACGCGAGCGTGTGGCGGATGTGGGCGAGCAGGGGTTCGGGGCGGCGGAAATCGGGCAGGGGCGGCGTCGTCGTTGTCATGGAAGTCATCGAAAAAATCGGTCAGCTCAGGACCATTCTCTCAGCCCCATCTGCATGCGGCCGAGCGGGCTCAGGTTCTCTTCGCGCGCCCGGCCGTCGAAGCCGAGCTCGTAGTCCTCCGGCGCGAAGTCCGGGCTGCTGCGGCCTTCCAGGAAGGCCGCAGCCTGCCGCTGCGCGAAGGCGGCATTCTTGCCGCACCACGGCGCCGCGCCGATGTAGATCACGTTGCTGTAGCCGCGGCCCGCATGCTGGTCTTCCACCGCGTGGATCACGTCGGAGTGCCACCACACGGTGTCGCCGGGCTCCACCTGCGGAATCGACACCAGCCCCGCCAGCAGCGGCGCATGCCACTGCGGCGACGCGCCCAGCGCCCGCCCCGGCTGCGCGCCGCACAGGTCGCCCTCGGGCACGTCGGGCTGCAGTGCGCGCAGCAGCATCCACGGCGTGGTCTTCGCGATCGGCACCAGCTTCAGCGTGCCGTCGCCCGGGCCCTGTCGCGTCAGCGCGGTCCAGCCCTGGAAGGTGCGGAAGGCCGAGCACACGGCGGGCGACGGGATCTCGCGCGTCGCGGTGCGGCCTTCGGCATCGAACGGATCGAAGGCCAGCGGGTCGCCGTCGAACACCTCGCGGTAGACGTGGCGGAATGTCGGCTCGCACCAGCGCTCGACCGAGCCGCCGTCGGAATGCGGCGACAGCCCGAGCGTCGAATCGCCCGGCTCGCGGCGGCGGATCCGGTCGGCGTAGTTGAACTGCCGGTCGGGGTCGAACCAGCGCGTGCCGTTCTTCTCGAAGGTCCACAGCCGGTTCAGCCACGCGCGCGTGGCCGCCATGTCGGCATGCTGGCGCGCCTGCATCTGCGGCAGCGACCAGTACAGGCTGTAGATCTGCGGTCGGCTCGAGCCGAGCGCGCTGAAGTACTTGTCCAGCCCCGCCTTCTGCGGCATGCGCTGCAGGTACTGCACCGCGTCGATGTAGCGCCCGATGGCCTCGTTCCACGCGCCGACGACATCGGGGTCGAAGACGCGGCGGATCACGACGCAGCCGCGCCGCCTGATGTGCGCCATCTGCGCTGCAGTGACCTTGCCGGCCGCCACGTCCCGGTAGTGCAGCTCGGGCACCGCGCCGCCCTGCGCCTGCTCGGCGCGGATCGCAGCCACCTCGGCCTCCAGTGCCTCGCTCAACCGCGCAAAGCGGCCCGGCAGGTCGTGCACGTCGCGGCGCAGCTGCCGCTGCGAATCCCGCACCGCGGCGGGCACGTCGTTCATCCAGGCTTCCATCGCATGGTCCTCCTGCTTCAGAAGTTCCTCAGTTCAGGCGCTCGCCCGTCTCGGACGCGAACACATGCAGCGCCTGCGGCGGCACATGCACCCGCACCTCGGCGCCGGGCAGCACGTTCGGCAGGCCGCTCATGCGCACCGTGACCTCGGTGTGGCCGAGGTCGACCAGCGCATAGGTCTCCGGCCCGGTCGGCTCCACCAGCGAGATCCGTCCGGCGAGCTGGCCGTCGTCGCGCAGGCTCATGTCTTCCGGCCGCACACCCACGGCCACCTTGCCGGCCGGTCCGTTCGCGAGCTCGCCGATCGCGGTGCCGTCGGGCAGGCGCAGCAGGCCGGCCGCATCGCGCGTCGCGTCGAACAGGTTGATCGACGGCGAGCCGATGAAGGTCGCGACGAAGCGGTTCGCCGGCCGCGTGTAGATCTCGAGCGGCGTCGCCAGCTGCTGGATGCGCCCGGCGTCGAGCACCGCGATGCGCGTGCCCAGCGTCATCGCCTCGACCTGGTCGTGCGTCACGTAGATGGTGGTGACGCCGGTGCGCATGTGCAGCCGCTTGATCTCGGCRCGCATGKCYACGCGCAGYTTSGCGTCGAGGTTCGACAGCGGYTCGTCGAACAGAAAGAGCTGCGGCTGCCGCGCGAGCGCCCGGCCGATCGCGACGCGCTGGCGCTGCCCGCCCGACAGCTGGCGCGGCTTGCGCTGCAGCAGGTGGTCGATCTGCAGCATCGTGGACACGCTCTGCACCGTCTTGTCACGCTCTGCCTTCGGCACGCCGCGCATTTCCAGCGGGAACGCGATGTTGGCCGCCACCGTCATGTTCGGGTACAGCGCGTACGACTGGAACACCATCGAGATGTTGCGGTCGGCCGGGCCGGCGGCGGTGATGTCCTGGCCGCCGAGCACGATGCGCCCGCCGCTCGGCTCCTCGAGCCCGGCGATCAGGTTCATCAGCGTGCTCTTGCCGCAACCCGACGGGCCGACCAGCACCAGGAACTCGCCGTCGGGCAGGTGGATGTCGATCTCGTGCAGCACGCGGGTCGCGCCGAACAGCTTGTGGATGCCTTGCAGGGCGAGGTCTGCCATGGTGTGTGTAGATCAGCCTTTGACGGAGCCGGCCATCAGGCCGCGAACGAAATACTTCCCCGACAGGATGTAGACAAGCAAGGTCGGCGCGCCGGCGATGAACGCCGCCGCGAAGTGCACGTTGTATTCCTTCACGCCGGTGCTCGAGTTGACGAGGTTGTTCAGCGCCACCGTGATCGGGAAGCTGCTGTAGTCGCTGAACGAGGCGCCGAACAGGAAGTCGTTCCACACGTTGGTGAACTGCCAGATCACCGAGACGACGATGATCGGCACGCTGTTGGGCAGCAGCAGCCGGAAGAACAGCCGGAAGAAGCGCGCGCCGTCCATGCGCGCCGAGCGCACCAGCTCGGCCGGGAACGCTGCGTAGTAGTTGCGGAAGAAGAGGGTGGTGAAGCCGATGCCGTACACCACGTGCACCAGCACCAGCCCCGGCACCGTGCCGGCCAGGTGCAGCAGCCCCAGCGTGCGCGCCATCGGGATCAGCACGATCTGGAACGGGATGAACACCGAGAACATCAGCATCGCGAACACCAGGTGCGCGCCGCGGAAGCGGAACTGCGTCAGCACGTAGCCGTTGAAGGCGCCGATGCCGGTGGAGATCAGCACCGCCGGCAGCGTCATCAGGAAGCTGTTCAGGAAGTAGGGCTTGAGCCCGGTCGCCTGCACGCCGATCTGCGCCAGACTCCAGGCGTCGTGCCACGGCTGCAGCGTGAACGCGTCGGGCCAGGCCATCAGGTCGCCGGCGCGGATCTCGTCGAGCGGCTTCACCGAGTTGACCAGCATCACGTACAGCGGCATCAGGAACAGCAGCGCGGCGTAGCCCAGCACGCCGTACAGCACCACACGCGGCAACACTGTCTTCAGCGTGCGCTCAGCCATGGGCATCCGCCTGGCGCGTCTCGCGCAGGATGTACGGGATCACGACGATCGCGATGGCGATCAGCATCAGCACCGCGCTGGCCGCGCCGACCGCCATCTCGTTGCGCGTGAAGGTGTATTGGTACATGAAGAGCGACGGCAGCCAGCTGGCCCGCCCCGGGCCGCCATTCGTCAGCGCGATCACCAGGTCGTAGGACTTGATCGCCATGTGCGCGAGGATCACGAAGGCCGAGATGAAGCTCGCGCCGAGTTGCGGCAGGATCACGCGCTGGTAGATGCGCCAGGTGCGCGCGCCGTCGAGCCGCGCGGCGTTCACCACCTCGGTGTCGACGCCGCGCAGCCCGGCCAGGAACAGCGCCATCACGAAGCCCGAGGTCTGCCACACCGCGGCGATCACGACGCAGTAGATCGCGAGGTCGCTGTCCTTGACCCAGCCGAACGCGAAACTGCTCCAGCCGATCGCGTGCATCGAGCGTTCGAGCCCGATGCCCGGATCCATCAGCCACTTCCACGCGGTGCCGGTGACGATGAACGACAGCGCCATCGGGTACAGGAAGACCGACCGGAAGCCGGCTTCCGCGCGCACCTTCTGGTCGATCAGCACCGCGAGCAGCAGCCCCAGCACCCCGCAGCCGAGGATGTACAGCGTCGCGAAGATGCCGAGGTTCTTCACCGACAGAACCCAGTTGTTCAGCCCGACGAGGCGCACGTACGCCTCGGGGCCGGACAACGTGGTCACCGGCACCATCGTCGAGGCCGTGAACGACAGCCACGCGGTGAAGGCGATGTAGCCGTAGACGCAGACGCCGATCAGCAGCACGCTCGGCGACAGCACCGCCTTCGCGATCAGGGGAGCCTTCATCGAGGGATCAGTTGTCGACCGCGGCGACCATTTCCTTGACCGCGGCCTTGCTGTCGATCTGCCCGTTGAAGTGGCGCGTGATCACGTCGTAGAACGCGTTCTTGATGCCGGCCGGCACCGCGTGGCCGTGCGCCATCGAGCCGACCAGCGCGCCCTTGCCGCTGGCCTYGGCCAGGTCCTTGATGCCCTTCTTGCCGCAGTCGTCGAACGCCGCGTCGGACACGTCGGTGCGCGCCGGCACCGAGCCCTTGACGACGTTGAAGGCCGACTGGAACGCCGGGTCCATCACCGCGCTGGCCATCTTGGCCTGCGCCGCGGCCTTGTCGCCGCCGACCTTGAACATCGCGAACTGGTCGGAGTTGAACGACACCATGCCCTGGGTGCCGGGGAAGCGCATGCAGATGAAGTCGACGCCCGGCTTCTTCTTCGCCGCGACGAACTCGCCCTTGGCCCAGTCGCCCATCATCTGGAAGCCGGCCTTGCCGCTGATGACCATGGCCGACGCGAGGTTCCAGTCGCGGTTGGAGAAGTCCTTGTCGACCAGCTTGCGCAGCTGGCCCATGCGGTCGAAGGCCTTCAGCATCGTCGGCGAGCCGAGGGCGGCCTTGTCCTTCTGGATGAAGACCTTCTTGTAGAAGTCGATGCCGCCGGTGCTCAGCACGACGCTGTCGAACAGCGTCGCGTCCTGCCACGGCTGGCCGCCGTGCGCCAGCGCGACGAAGCCGGCCTTCTGCACCTTCTCGGCGGCGGCGATGAACTCGTCGAAGCTGGTCGGCAGCGTGGTGACGCCGGCCTTGTCGAGCACCGACTTGTTGGCCCAGACCCAGTTGGTCGAGTGCACGTTGACGGGTGCTGCGATCCACTTGCCGTCGTACTTCGAGAACGCCTGCAGCGCGCCCGGCACGACCTTGTCCCAGCCTTCCTTCGCGGCGACCGCGTTCAGGTCGGCCAGCACGCCCTGCTTGGCCCAGTCCTGGATGTCGAAGCCGAGCAGCTGCACGGCGGTCGGCGGGTTGCCGGCGGTCACGCGGGCGCGCACGGCCGTCATCGCGGCCTCGCCGCCGCCGCCGGCCACCGGCATGTCGTTCCACTTGACGCCCTGCTTCTCGAGGTTGCCCTTCAGCACGTTCAGCGCCGCGGCCTCGCCGCCGGAGGTCCACCAGTGCAGCACCTCCACGCTTTGCTGCGCGGACGCGAGGCCCGAGAACGCGAGCGCGCATGCGGCCGCGACGAATGTCTTCAGAGGGTGACGTGTCATTCGCTTGTCTCCTGCTTGTAGGGGTGTGACGTCGAGGTCACGCCGGTCAGGATAGGACGGAGCGCTCAACGTTCTGACGGGGGATTCCCGCGCAAGAGTCAGCGCAGATCGCGAAACAAGCCCTGTTTAGCGAGGTGAACAGGAGCTGTCGCGTACGACCAGTTCGACCGGCTGAACGATGTCCTGCGGCATGTCGTCCCCCCGCATCACCATCTCGACGCCGGTGCGGCCGAGCGCCTCCTTGTCGACGCGCATCGTCGTCAGCCCCATCGTGCCGTAGCCGGCGGCGGCGATGTCGTCGAAGCCGACGAAGGCGACGTCCTGCGGCACGCGCAGCCCGGCCGCCTGGCAGACGCGGATCGCGGCCAGCGCGGCCATGTCGTTGTAGGCGAACACGGCATCGGGGCGCGGGCGCAGCTTCAGCAGCTCGCGCATCGCGGCCTCGGCGCCGGCCGACGTGTCCAGGCCGGGCGGGGCGACCACTTCGAGATCGGGGTCGGCCAGCACGCCGGCCTCGAACAGCGCGCGCCGGTAGCCGCGCTCGCGCTCGCGGATGCTGAAGTGCGCCAGCGAGCCGGCGAGGTAGGCGATGCGCCGGTAGCCCTGCGCCAGCAGGTGCTGCGTCGCGAGGTAGCCGCCCTGCGCGTTGTCGGGGTTCACCGCGCGGCAGCCCGGCATCCAGAAATCGACCAGCGCGAGCGGCAGGTCCATCGCGCGCAGCAGGTCGACCACCTCGGCCTCGAAGTAGCCGGCGGCCATCAGCGCGTCGGGCTCGTGCAGGCGCAGCAGCTGGCGCACCGGGTCGGCCGGGCCGGCGCTGAGCACGGTGGGCACCACGCCGAACTCGCGGCAGGCCTCTTCGACGCCATGCATCACCTGCGAGAAGAACGGGTTCAGCGAGAAGCTGCTGTGGTGGCGGTGCACCATGAACAGCAGCCGCCGCGCCTTGGCCGAGCGCAGCCGGCCGGGGTCGTAGCCGAGGTTGCGGGCGACCTCGCGCACCTGGCGGCGCGTCTCGTCGGAGAGGCCGCGCTGGTTCTTCAGCGCGCGCGAGACGGTGCCGATCGAGACGCCGGCCGCCTCGGCGATGTCGCGGATGGTCACGCCATCGGAGTTCATGGGTTCAGCGGCCGGGCCGACAGGCGATGGCGGATCACGCATGGCTCGTCGGGGTGCAGCGCGATGCCATCGCGCGCCGCGAGCGGGTGATCGGCCGGCGGGCGCCCGATGCGGCCCAGGTCCCAGGCGCCGTTCACCGGCTCGACGCCGAGCGCGAGGTGCCGGCCGTTCCACGGCGGCGCGAGCCGGCCCCGGTGGCTCACCCACAGCATCAGGTCGGGCAGCAGCGCACGGTCCCAGTCGAGCGTCAGCGACCAGCCGGCGTCGAGGTAGCGGGCGGTCACCGGGCCGACGATGTCCATCAGCTGCAGCAGGTCCTCGCCATCGGCCGGCTGCGGGAAATGGGCGAAGTCGCCCGTGGGGCCACTCGTCGAACCGTCGGCCAGTGGTACTGCGCCCAGCTGCTCGAAGCGTGCGCCGGGCGCGAGCCGCGAGCGGCCCGGCTCGGTCGGCACCGGGTAGGCGAAACCCGGGCCGTCGTGATGCAGCTCGAGCGCCACGCGGCCGAGGTCGAGCCGCAGCGTCGGGTGCAGCGCGACCGGCAGGCGGCACGGCTTGCGGGCATCGATTTGCAGCGTGATCTCGAGCGCAGGTGCATCGGCCACCGCGCGCACGGTGCGGGTCAGGCGCTGCACCGGGTGCTCGGGCGGCATCTCGATGTGCAGCGCGAGCGACAGCGCATCCGAGGCCAGCCACTGCCAGCGGTGGTGCGACGCGTAGCCGTGCGCCCAGTCGTCGGCGGGCTGGCGGGCCTGCCAGGTGCCCGGCAGTCCGTCGGGCCGATCGCAGCGCCCGAACGGCACGCACGGCCACTCGCCGCGCAAGCGGCCCAGCAGGCCGGGCCATTGCTGGTGGGCCTGCGGTTCGTCGGCCCACGGCGCCACGTGCAGCGGCGAGAAATCCGCCCGCCCGGCGGCCCGGAAACGCACCGGCGCCARCATGCCGCCGAAGGCATGCAACTCCGCATCGCCATGCGCCCAGCGCAGCCGGCGGGCAGCGTCTTCGGTGGGGGGAGAGGAGGGCGTTGAGGCCACGATCGGGCCAGTGTAGAAA